>JBQCJS010000028.1:0-4678 GCA_051952485.1 Thermomicrobiales bacterium
GCACTTCGCCTCCGGCATGATGCTCATGGTCGCCGCCTCGATCCGCGCGATCGACGATGCCGACCAGTCCTGGGCCCGCGCCTTTCTCATGACGCCGGCCGATGCCACGGACAGCCCGCCAACCACCGCTTCCGTATCCATCCGCACTTCTCGGGACACCGGTCCGCCACACACCTGATCTCCTGCGAAGGAGCCTTGCCCTGCTCGCCCTTGTCATCCCTTTTTGCTAGTGACTACTCACAACTCTTGAGGAATGCCACGATGATTCCCCCAACCGTTCCCGCCGCCCCAGGCGCGGCGACGCCATCGCCGCGACAGGACCGAGTGGAGCGCGCAGCATGATCGCCCGGGTAACCGCTCTGGCCGCCCTGCTGGCCGCCCTCGCCTATGCACTGAACATCGCCCCCTTCTCCCACATCGTCGCGATTCCCGTCGCCGCGCTGGTCGCGATGTGCGGGATGGGGGTACTCGCCCGCCTGAATCCGGATCGGCGGGCGGCGCTGCAGGCGATGGTTCCCCCCTCGCTCCCGCATGCGGACCTCCTCGTCTGGTTCACCGGCGCCTGCGAACTGGCGGGAGCACTTGGCCTGCTCGTCCCAATGACCCGCCCGTTTGCCGCCACAGGCCTGATCCTGCTCCCGCTCGCCGTATTTCCGGCGAATGTCACCGACGCCCGTGCTCGCGGCAGCGCCGACGGCAGCTTCCGACGCCGCATCCTGCGCCGGGGCCTGCAGCAGCTCTTCTTCATCCTGCTGGCCGCCTGGGCGCTGGCGCTCTCGCTCACGGACTGAGCACCGCCAGGTAGCCGGCAGCAGTATCGCGACCGTTGCGACAGCCGGACGTGCTACGATCCGGGCCATGATCCGGCCCCGCTTCAGGAGTATCGTCCGTGTCGGCCACCCCTCCCCGCATATCCGCCCGCCCGGATGACGATCCCGACGACCGCGTGCAGCCGGGCCGGTTCATGGCCGATCCGCCGCCGGGCACGGTGCTCTTCCTGTTCGGGATGCGCGCGAACAGCCTCCCGGCCATGCGGCACTGGCTCCCGCTCTGGCGGCAGACGCAGGCGATGATCCGCGAGCTGAAGGCGCATCCGGAATCCGGCCTCCTCTGGTCGACATCCTGGCGGGAGGGGCGCGAAGGGACCGTGCTCCAGTACTGGCGGAGCATGGAGGCGTTGATGACATGGGCGCAGGATGCCCGGTTCGCGCATGCCTCGCTCTGGAAGGCGTTCAACCACGGTATCGGCGACAGCGGGCAGATCGGTCTCTGGCACGAGGCCGTCGTGATCGACGGCGAGACGCCGGGCCACCTGCACACGATCTATCGCGATGTGCCGGAGCGCGGCCTCGCCGCCGCCACGACCCGCGTCGATGCCGAGCACCACGCCATGCGAACCTACCTCCGCGACAGGCGAACGCGCGAGTCCTGACGCCCATCACCATGCGCCCTTCCGCCAGACCCGAACGCACATCCTCTGGTGCCATCCCGAGGGGTTGCGGGCGCGGCGGAACGGCGCGGGGTGACAGGCCCCGGAATCGTGCGGGCGACGCGGCGCCCCAGATGAGCACTCGTCCCGGCGGACGGTGAGGCCGACGTGCCCACCCGTGGCCCTACCCCTGCCGGATCTCGTCGATCAGCCACTGGGTGGTGGCGCCGTCCCCGGATTTCACGAAGACCAGCGTCGCACGCTGGGTGGCGCCCGGGGTCGCGCCGCCGCCGGATGCCCCGGCCAACCGCGCGGAGGGATCGTCCAGCACCACCGTCGCGGAGACCCGGCCATCGCTCAGCATCGCCATGTCCTGCAGGCTCACCAGCGATACCCACTGCGCCTCCGGCAGCGGCGTCGGCGGTTGCGCCGCCATCGTCGCGAAATCGACCGTCACCCCATCCGGGAACGCCGCCTTCAGGTTGGCGTCGCTGAAGAGCGCCAGCCGCCGCAACGTGTCCACCCCGTTCGTGCAGGCGATCATCTGCTCCGTCGTCTGCAACACGGCACTCTCCACCTCGGACGGCACCGCCGGGTCGGAGGCGACCTGCAACGGCGGCCGCTCCGCACCAGTCGCCCCCGTGGCGCCCGAGGAGGCGCCGGTGGCCTTCCCGACCAGCGTCTCCAGGCCGGCCAGCGTGCGCGGCTGGACGGTGCATTGCTCCGGACCGAGCGTCGTGCCGGTCTTGCCGAAATCCTGCTGGCGATTCTTGATGAAGGCCAGCACATCGCGGATCTGCTGGTCGCTCAGGTCGGTGCGGAAACCGGGCATCCCCGTTCCCTGCTTGCCATTCGTGATCCAGTAGACGAGGTCGCTGTCCGAATGCACCATCGTGTGCGGCTGCGAGAAATCGGCCGGGGGCGGGGTCATCCCGGCCGCCGCCGGGCCATCGCCCCGCAGGTCCGCACCGTGGCAGGAGAGGCAATACGTCGTGTAGACATCACTGCCCCGCTCCACCATCGCCACATCGTTCGCATCGATCGCCCCCTGCGCGGAGGAGACCGCCAGGATGGGATCGATCCGCGCCTGCAGGAGCAGCACGATGCCGAGGAGCACCGCCGCCGCCCCGAGCCCGGCCGTCTCCTTCCGCAGCCGGCCGCGCGCTTCCATCACGGCGAAGGCCAGCGCCCCGAGGCCGGCCAGCACCAGGATCAGGCCACTCACCCCGCCCGTCGTCTCGAACCGCCAGGGCGTGCCGGGCACATCCTCCTGCGACGGCGTCGCGGCGATGGACACGGTCTGCGTGGCCGAAACCTGGTCCTTGTCCGGCTCGCGCAGGATCATCTCGATCTGCCAGGCGCCGGTGATTCCCAGGTCGCTGCCGTGGTACTCGAAGGCATTGCCCGCCACGCGGGAGAGCGTGACCTGCTTGGTGCCCAGGCTCGCGTTCTCGGGCAAGGAGAGGCGCAGCACCGCTGTCGTGTCGGTCGGCAAGGAGCCGCCGTCCGGCACGTCCACCTCCAGCCGGAAGTGGTTCACCCCGGCCACGCCCGGCGCGATCAGGAGGGTCGCGGGCGGGGTGGCATCGGCGTAGGAGACGGAGATCTGCTGCGACCGGGTGACGACGACATCGCGGGCGGGCTCCTGGCTCGTCATCTGGCCGACCGCGCCCAGCACCCCCAGCACCAGGACGAACTCCGCCGTGACGGTCCAGGTCAGCCGCCGGCTCCACAGCGTCGCCTGCCCGTCGTCCAGCTTCCGGCGCAGGTGGCGTTCGATCACCAGCAGGTTCACCGCCGCGATCGCCAGCACGATCACCAGCAGGGCAAGCTTCACCAGCAACGACGTCCCGTAGGGGGTCGTCGTGAGGGCGTTCAGGTTCCCGACCTGCAACCAGCCCGCATAGAACCCGGTGACGCCCAGCGTCAGCCAGGCGACGATGGCGAGCAGCGAGAAGCGCGGCAAGGCGATCATCAGCACCCGCTGCCGATCGCGCGGGGCCAGCGTGGGGAGCCCCGGCAGCAGGACGGTCGCCAGGATGACGATGCCGCCGACCCAGGTTCCCGCAGCCAGCAGGTGGGCGTAATCGGCGACGATCGCCGTGGTGCGACCGGCAGGCTGGGCGGAGGCGTGGGCGTTCAGGCTGAACGGGATCGGCAGCGCCAGCGTCAGCACCCAGGCGCCGACGTGCTCGAACCGGCGTTGCCTCAGGAACCACCAGGCGCAGGCCGAGAGCATCAGCCCCAGCGCGGCGAAGAGGCCGACCCGCGTCAGCCAGAGCGACCCGTAGCGCGTCTGGCCCAGCGTGTTCATCACCTTATCGAAGAAGGTGCCCTGGGTCAGCGAATCCGCCTGTACGAGCAACGCGAAGACCGAGCCGAGCACCGCCAGCGCGAACGCCACCTGGGCGTAGCGCTTCATGCGCCGGGTGAGACGCGGTCCATCGCGCCACACCGGCGTCAGCGCCGGGCGCACGACCAGCACCCACATCGGCCAGACAGCGATGAGGGCCGCCAACCCGAGGAGCGCCGCCCAGCGGCCGGCCGTCTGCAGGATCTGGGGGGCGCCTTCGCCGGTCTTCAGGGTCGGGATCGCCACCACGCTGGAGACATCCGCCGCCGAGCCGACCGTGAAGGTGAAGTAGCCGTTGGCGGTGTGCCCGTCATCGTTCGAGAGCGTGCGCCAGAGGACGGAGTACGTCCCCTTCGGCAAGCCGGCGGGCACCGAAAGCACCATCGTGTATTCGTCCGGGCCGCTCGCGAGCGATGTCCCCTCGACCTGGGCGCCGGTGTTGTCGTAGAGCTGGAGCCAGCTTTCGGACGGCTCCACGCGCTCGGTGAAGGTAGCGGTGATTTCCGTCGGCATGGTCGCGACGATCGCGCCGTTGGCCGGGTCGCTGCTCTTGTAGGTGGCGTGGGCATCGACCCCGGCGGGGAAGGCCGCGAGGCCGAACCCGACGATAGCCAGGGCGAGCATCAGCGCCCGGAACGCCAGCGGCGCGACGGGACTTGGAAGGAGGGACCATCGGCCCCGGTGATCGCGCATCATGATCCCTTGGCGCACGCATCGGTATCCGGCGGGCGCGGCATGGTGACGCCGTCACGCCGGATGCCGGACACGCAACGCTGCGCATCCGGCTCCGTTTCGGCATGGATCGATCGGGCGTCCCGGCGCATGGCGGCAGGGCCGCCCGAGCACCCGGACCCCGGAACCGGGTCTAGCTGGCCGGGGTGGGGGGGGGGCTCAAC
>JBQCJS010000029.1:0-2309 GCA_051952485.1 Thermomicrobiales bacterium
TCTCCTTCCACCGTGAAGGTGCGCGTTGGTCGACTCCGGATGCGATCGAAGCCGCGCTTGCCGCGACCACGCTGGGCGCCACCGTGACCGACGTGGCCGATGCCAGCGCGGTCGAGGACCGTGGCGACCTGCCAGACACCGCGCTTCTCCCCTATCGCATCGCCCAATGCGCGGACCTGACCCCACGCGAGCGGGATATCTTCGCGGAGCTGATCCACGGCAGATCCAACGAGGCGATCGCCGCCCGCCTCTTCATCAGCCCGCGTACCGTGACCACCCATGTCACACGGATCTACGCGAAACTCGGCGTCACCAACCGGGCCGAAGCGATCGCCCTCGTCGTGAACAACGGCGACCACGACGGCGACCATCAGGGCTGATCGCGGGCATATACGCATCGCTACGTATGCCGGGCCACACGGCACATCCGAACCGAAATACGCATCGGGTCGGATGTGCCACGCCCCTCGCGCTGGCATCATGCCTATACGGAACCGGGGCGACACCGAACCGGCTGGATGAGTCCCCTCTCAGCATTCCGCTGACGTGTCGCCCCGAGACCGATCGCGATTACCTACGCAATCCACCACGGTCGAATTCAGCAACATTGCGGAGGTGCCAACCGCGGCATGCTGGCATCATCAGATCATCGGTTCAACGCCTGTTGACGGGATCACCCCGCCTGCTACCGATTCTCCCTCCCATTCACGCTCCAGGAGCATCGTCCATGTACTACCCTGCCAACCGCCACGAACATGCCGCGATCCTGAGCGATCTCGCCATCTACGGAAACCACGCCCCCCACCTGCGCTATCGCCAGGAACGGCTGCGGGCCGCGTTCGCGGCCGGCGGGTCGCAGGGCGAATCGCCCACGTCGTCGTCGGCGCTCCGCACCTGGATCGGCGCCCGCCTGATCGCCTGGGGTGAACGACTCGAAGGATGCACTCATCCCGCCGCCGCGCGTCCTGCCTGACCCATGCGTCATCCAATCCAGAGCGACGAGAAGCACCTCCTGCGACACGTACGCGGAGGTGCTTCATGTTCCCCTGACTCGACGCACCCGCTACACTAGAGGGTAGGGACCGTGTGCCCATCGATCCGAATGCTTCAACCCTCCGGGACACCCATCCTTGCCACAATCATCTCTCCATGCTTCCACGTCCGATGCCCCATCGAGGTCGCTGGCGATCGTCCACATCCCATCGGACGACCACCAGCGATACGATGCCCTGCTGCGCGACATCGATCGGCGCACGATCCACCTTGCCCAGCTCGAGGGCGATCTCGCGCCGCTCCTGCGTGCCCTCGAACAATTCGAATGGCACTACAACTCCACCCTCGGCGGCCTCCAGCGTGAGGTCCGCACCGCCCGCATCCAACGCGAAACGATCGAGCACTGGACGACCCGCATCCATGCCCGCGTCGTCGCCGATCCGCATCATGTGATGGGGGATCTCTTCAGCGAAGAGGAACTCCGCCAGATCGGCACGATGTTTGGGGTCGATTTGCCGGAGTCCTGGTTCGAATCAGCGCGAGAGGCCGAGGAACGGCAGCGCCGCGAAGCGGAAGCCGAAGGCTTCTTTGGCGGCAACACTGCCGCCGAGGAGGAAATCCTCCGCCGCATGCTACGCGGTCGTGGCGACCGCGACCGCCTGCCCGACGAGGTGGAGCAGGAGATTCGCTCCCTCCACCGCGGGCTGGCCCGGCGCTTTCATCCCGACCTCGCCACCACCGAGGCCGAACGCCAACTCTGCCAGGACATGATGCTGCGCATCAACGACGCCTGGCACAACCGGGACCTCGCGGCATTGCGTGACCTCGATGAGCAGAGCGGGCATCTGGAAGGAACATCCAGCGACCGTGGCATCCTGCGCCGCATCCACTGGGCGCAACAGGAGTGCATCCGCCTCGATGGCCTGATCGAGGGGCTGACGGCAAAGCTGGCCTCCCTGCGGAGCAGCAGCACCTTCCCGCTCTGGTTCAACCCAACCCTGGCGCGGACGGTCATCACCCAGCGGGCGTCGGTCCTGAAGATGGACCTCACCAGCGAGACCCAACGCCTCGACGATGCGCGCGAGGCCTTCCGCCATGCCCTCGCCTCCTACGCCGTCACCGTCGCCTGAAATCGAGAAACGAGGCGAGAGGAGCGAGGACCGAGCGAACATCCGTCGTAGGGACGAGTCTCGCAGCGGCGACTGGTGATTGCCCAGCGTGGTGCCGACGAACCTCGGGCGATCAGAAGGATCGCCCCTACAAGCTCTGACCGCTGTTTCGAAATTGGATCCAGGCAAAGAGGAACGAGGGCTGGT
>JBQCJS010000030.1:0-2451 GCA_051952485.1 Thermomicrobiales bacterium
GTCACGTTCATCCCGCCGCAGTTCGTGCAGGAAGTGGTCGAGAAGTCGGAGAACACGCGCTTCCGCGATGTCTTCGGCAAGCTCCGCCTCGCGGAAGGCACGTACACGTCCGGCGATATCGACCGCAACGACTGGGCGCCGGAGATCGAGGCCGACTTCCAGGAGTGGTCGAAGGCCCAGGCCCACGGCCAGGGTTAGCAGCGAGGCGGGCAGCACGCATGGATGAGGCGATGAGCGTGGACGAGACAGCGGCCGAACACCCCGTTCCCGTGATCCCGGATGTCTGGGATGCCTACGCGGGTGAATCCGGCGTGATTCGCATCCGGGACGTGAAGGTGATCCTCACGGCGCCGGACGGCATCCGGCTGGTAGTCGTCAAGGTCGAGACGACGGAGCCCGGGCTGTATGGGGTGGGCTGCGCGACCTTCACGCAACGTCCGCTGGCGGTGAAGACAGCGGTCGAGGAATACCTGCGGCCCTTCCTGATCGGGCGCGATGTCCACAACATCGAGGACATCTGGCAGGGCTCCTACCTGAGTTCCTACTGGCGGAGCGGCCCCGTCCTCAACAACGCGATGTCCGGGGTCGACATGGCGTTGTGGGATATCAAGGGCAAGATCGCCAACTTGCCGGTCTATCAGTTGCTCGGTGGCAAGAACCGCGATGCCGCGACGCTCTACTCGCACGCCTCCGGGGCGACCATCGAGGAAGTGGAGGAGAACGTCCGCGCCCTGATGGAGGAGGGGTTCACCCACATCCGCGCGCAGGTCGGGGTGCCGGGTGGCGCGACGTACGGCGTCTCTTCGAAGCGGGCGAAGGACGCCGGACGCCGCTATTCCGGACGGCTGGAAGAGGCCGCGGAAGAGCGGTGGAACCCGTCGGCCTACTGCCGGGTGGTGCCGAAGCTCTTCGATCACCTGCGCAGCACGATCGGTGAGGATATCGAGCTGCTGCACGATATTCACGAGCGCATCGC
Organism: Thermomicrobiales bacterium; assembly: GCA_051952485.1. Taxonomy (GTDB): domain Bacteria; phylum Chloroflexota; class Chloroflexia; order Thermomicrobiales; family UBA6265; genus JASGDN01. Next base: position 977 of record JBQCJS010000030.1, read on the forward strand.
GCCGATCCAGGCGATCCAGCTTGCGAAGGACCTCGAGCCGTATCATCTCTTCTTCCTGGAAGATCCGTTCGCCCCGGAGGATAACGGCTACTTCCCCCTCCTGCGCCAGCACTCGGCGATCCCGATCGCGATGGGTGAGTTGTACGTCAACCAGGCGGAGTACGTGCCGCTGATCAAGGACCGGCTGATCGACTTCATCCGCGTCCACATCTCCGATATCGGGGGCATCACACCGGCCCGCAAGCTGGCGGCGCTCTGCGAGTACTTCGGCGTGCGCACTGCCTGGCATGGGCCAGGCGATGTCTCGCCGGTCGGCCATGCGGCGAACCTCGCGCTCGACCTCGCGGTGCCGAACTTCGGGATCCAGGAGGCGCATATCTTCCAGGAGCGGACGCGGGAGGTCTTTCCCGGCTGTCCGGAGATCCATGACGGGGCGATGTGGAGCAACGAGCAGGTCGGGCTCGGGATCGACGTGAACGAGGAGCTGGCGGCGAAATACCCGTTCCCGGATCACCCGTTCAACGGCGCCTGGCCGGAGGTGCGGACCGCGAACGGGTCCATCATCCGCCCATAACGAGGAGTTAGGACCGAGATGTGAGGAGTGAGGGGAAAAACGTGCCCCTCTCTCCTCATGCGCGCCAGGTTGCCAAAGGATCTGTGGCCTGGGTATTCGAGAGGACACTCTTTCAGGCAACATATCCCAGTAGTGGATAGATCGACCCATGATCCAACCTCGGAATCGTAGCCAAGTGCGAACGGCCATTAAGGGTAGGGACGATCCTCGTGATCACCTGGGATTGTAGGATTCCACCAAGGCGATCACTGATCTCCTCTCCACACGTCGACCGCGGTTGCCAGGCAACCACCTCGGACCGCGCTGAACGCTTCCCGAACGGGACGGTCCAAGGTGACCCCTCACTCCTCACTTCTCGGTCCTCGCTTCTCGCCTTACCAGTTCGTGTAGCTGCCATCCTCACGGTGGAAGCGGGGAGCGATCCACGGCCGGGAGGCGAACGCCTCCGAGCGAGCAACGTCCTCGTCGAACGTCACGCCGAGACCCGGTTTCGTCGGGAGAGGGAAGGTCGTGCCTTCCATCGGCAGCAGTTCGGGGAAGAGATCGCGCGGCGCATCGGTGTAGTGTCCTGGGATGTACTCCAGGTACGCGAAGTTGGTGATCGCCGAGGCGAGGTGGACGCAGGCCGCCGTCGAGATCGGTCCGAGCGGGTTGTGCGGCATCACGTCGATGTAGTGCGTCTCGCACCAGTTCGCGACCTTGCGGGACTCCGTGAAGCCACCGACGTTGCAGAGGTCGATCCGGGCGAAGTTGAGCAGGCCACGCTCGATGTAGGGCGCGAAGGCCCACTTGCTGGAGAACTCCTCGCCGATCGCGAAGGGCACGCCTGTCATGCTGCGGAGCTGGGCGTAGGCGTTCGGGTCCTCGCAGCGCATCGGCTCCTCCACGAAGTAGAGGTTCA
>JBQCJS010000031.1:0-4069 GCA_051952485.1 Thermomicrobiales bacterium
GCCGAGCCGGACCCCTCCGGGAAGGCGGGTTCGGCGATGCCATCCATCAGCAGGCCGGCGTTGAAGGCGGCGTTCAGGATCTCGCTCAACGGACGGTGGAAGGTGTAGGAGGCCTCCGGCAGGCCGCTCATGCTCTCGCCCCGGGTGGGAGGCACCCGCAGGTAGTTCGTCACTTTCAGGCTGTATTCGATCGCGCGACCGGCGTCGGTGCGGCGGTCCTCGGCGACGAAATGCGCGGCCTGGTGGTTGAAGGCCGGGTGCATGATCGTGAAGACGAAGCGGCCATGATCCCTCAGGAGGCGGGGCACCGCCCAGAAGAGCGGTTCGATGTCGATCATGTCCATCAGCGCCATGTTGCAGAGGATCGCATCGAACCGGTCCTCGCCCAGCGCGAGCAGGGCGCGTTCGTCCGTCGCATCCACCACGCGGTAGTCGATGGGGTGCTTGCGGGCCTCAGCGCGGCGGGAATCGCGACCCCGCGCGAGGGTGATGAAGGTCTCCGCGAAATCGCAGGCGACCACCTCCGCGCCCTGGTCGGCCAGGCGGCGGGCGAATGCCCCGTTGCCACAGGCGACATCGAGGATGGAGGTGCCCTCCTGCACCCCGAGCAGCCCCTCGACGGCGGGAACCACCAGGTCCTGCTGGAAATCGTCGCCATCGCCCATCCGCTCGTCCCAGAACGGGGCGTTCAGCTCCCAGATCTCGCGGGTACGGTTGGCGAGGGCGGCAGATGCGGCGTCGGTCGTGGCGCGGAGGGGGTCCGGGGCGAAGGGTGCGGGCATGGGTGTTCCTCGTGCGGGGCAGCGGGGTGCTGCCGGGGTTCGGCCTCTGTCCTATGGTAGCCGGTCGTGGGGGCGGCCCGGGAGGTGCCGAAGCAGACACCGTCCTGGCGGCGGAATCCGTCTGCGGTTCCCGCGCGTCGGCATGTTGCATGCGTGCGGTAAACTATGAGATGGAATCGCGCAGCCTCCGCCCTCCCCGTCATTCCCATGAAGATGCCGGAGGCGGACGCACCGGGATGTCGCCCGCAGCGCGTACGCCCCGATCCCGATCGATTCGTTTTCCTGCTCGCCGCTGGTGCGGGCAACGTCGCACACAAGGATGGCAATTTGGTCAAGAAGACTCAGGCTCAACCCCGCAGGTCCGGTTCCGGCGGCGCCCCCGCTCCCGCGTCCGCATCGTCCTCTCCCGGCGCGAATCCCGCCACCACGACGGAGAGCAGTGGTCCGCGTCGCACCAATCCGGACGCCATCGCCGTCGAGGGCAAGATCATCGACGCCCTGCCGAACGCGATGTTCACCGTGGAACTGGAGAACGGCCACCAGGTGCTCGGTCACCTTGGCGGCCGGATGCGCCGGAACTACATTCGCGTGCTTCCGGGCGACCGCGTGATCGTCGAACTCTCGCCGTACGATCTGACGCGTGGCCGGATCACGTTCCGTCACCGCTAACCGTCGTCACGCGGACGAGAATGCCGGGGTCGTGATTCCCCGGCGTTTTTGTGTGCCCGGTGGGCGGGCGGTTCGCGTATCACCCGATCGGATGATCCCGTGAGATCATGGCGTGCCTGGGTCGGCATCGCAATCAGCGCCGTCTTCGTCTACTTCGCCTTCCGGGGGCAGGACTTCGGCGCGATTCGCGATGCCCTGAAGTCCGCGAACCTCTGGTGGCTCCTGCCGGCGCTGGTGCTCTACTTCGCCGGCGTCTGGGTGCGCGCGATCCGCTGGAGCATCCTCCTGCGACCGGTGACGGACGCGAAGCCGCGCGAGTTGCTGCCGATCGTCGTCATCGGATACATGGCGAACAACGTCCTGCCGCTCCGCACCGGCGAGATCGTCCGCGCCTACACCCTGCAGAAGCAGCGCAAGGTGCCGATGACCTCCTCCCTGGCGACCATCGCCGTGGAGCGGATCTTCGATGGCATCACCATGCTCGGCTTCATGCTCGCCGCGATGGCGTTCGTCTCGTTCACCAGCGAGCTGCGGCATCTCGCCATCGTCGCCTTCATCGTCTTCGCCGTGCTCATCATCGGCCTCTTCATCCTCACGCTGGGTGGATCGCTGGTGGATCGCCTCCTGCAGATCGTGCTCGGTCCGTTGCCGACGCGCATCGCCGACAAGGTGGAGCACCTCGCGGAATCCTTCCTCGGGGGTCTCGCCGTGTTGAAGCGGCGGCGCGACCTCGCGCTGGTGGCGGGCACCTCCGTCCTCGCCTGGTCGCTCGAGGCATCGATGTACTGGACGATCGCGCGGGGCTTCAGCACCCAGCTCCGCGACGCGATGGGCATCGCCGCGACGCTGCTCACCACGGGTGTCGCCAACATGGCGACCCTCATCCCGTCCTCGCCCGGCTATATCGGCCAGTTCGAATACGGGGTGAAGCTGGTGGTGAACGGCGCACTCGGCGTCCCGGAGGCGGAGGCGCTGGCCTACGCCATCGTCGTCCACGCGGCGCTCTTCTTCCCGATCACGCTCTGGGGGGCGGTGGAGTGGTTCCGGCGGCAGATCTCCCTGCGCAACATCCAGGAGCTGGCGGAGGGCGAGACCCTGGCTCCGGAACCGGCGAACGCCGCCGATCCCGCGACCCTTGGCGCCTCCCGGGAGGCCCGAACGTCCTAGATTCCGGTCCGGACCGATCGTCGCGATGTCGCGGACAATGAGTGCGGCCTTCGCCATCGCCGCAGCCGGCGCTTCGTGACAGAACCGCAACATTGGCACCGCACCACCGTGACACCGTGCGGCCATGCTGATCCGGGCCGGCTCGCCGGGGACCGGCTGCCCGCGCCCGGGTATCGAACGAACGCATCAACGGGGAGACAGGGAAGTTCATGGCTATCTGGCAGGCGATCGTGCTGGGCATCGTCCAGGGGTTGACCGAGTTCTTGCCCATTTCATCGTCGGCGCACCTCATCATCTTTCCCTGGCTCTTCGAATGGCCGACCTCCAGCCTCTCCTTCGATGCCGCCCTGCACCTGGGAACCCTCGTCGCGGTGATCATCTACTTCCGCGCCGAGATCATCCGCATGATCGCCGCGATTCCGCTCGCCATCTCCCGGCCCGCCTATCTGCTGACCACACCCGGTGACGAGCTGAACGAGCGCGAACAGGACGGCAAGCTCGGCTGGCTGCTGGTGATCGCCACTATCCCGGGTTTGATCGCGGGGGCCCTGCTGGAAAGCAAGATCGACGAGTATTTCCACACCGACGACAACTCGCGGAAGGCGATCGCGATGATCGCGACCATGATGATCGTCGTCGGACTCATCCTCGGCCTCGCCGAGCGGGTCGCGAAGCACGTCCGACCGCTCACCAGCATCGGCTGGGTGGATGCGCTCATCATCGGCTGCGCGCAGGCTCTCGCCGTGATCCCGGGGACCTCCCGCTCCGGCGCGACGCTCACCGCCGGGCTCTTCCGGGGCATCAAGCGCGCGGATGCCGCCCGCTTCTCCTTCCTCGCCGGGATGCCGCTGATCCTTGGCGCCGGGGTGAAGGCGATCCTCGATGCCGCCGACAAGGGGATGACGCAGCACGAGGTGGTGCTCTTCCTGGTCGGGGCGGTGACCGCCGGCATCGTCGGGTTCGCGACGATCTGGGGGCTGCTGAAGTTCCTGCAGCGGCAGGACACGATGGTCTTCGTGATCTACCGCGTGATCTTCGGCCTCTTCCTCTTCCTGATGCTCGCCATCCGGTAGGGCGGGGGCGGTCTCTCTCCCGCGCAATCCGACATCGCGGTGAATGCGCGACTCTGACACGCAACGTTCCCGTCTACGTGACAGCTTTGGCCTGGGGCAGTTCATGTTTGGTGAAGGAGATCGGGCGCTGGGGAGAACCCCTGTTCCACGATCGGAGATGCGGCCCTTGTGGTGGTTGTGGTTGCCGCCTTGGATGGCATGGGAACGTCCTGCAAGGTGGAGACGGTGTTGCGCTGTCGGGCGGACCACCACAAGGGCAGCGCCTACGACGACCGCCCCTACATGCAATCGCGTCGCTTGCCGGGGAATCTTTTGGTACTCGGCTGTGCATGACACAGGAGGGGCTCGGGCACGTTGCGGGAGCCCCTCCTGCTTGTC
>JBQCJS010000032.1:0-5988 GCA_051952485.1 Thermomicrobiales bacterium
CCCGACCACTCGACCGGCGTGAAATTGCACTCCGGATGAACGAACGGGGACAGCGCCGCGAACGCGACCTCGTGAAGGCGCTGGATCGCCGGATTCGTCTCCCCGAACTCGTCCTGCTGGACGTTGATCACCACCGACGCCCGACCGTAGGCGATCGGCCCGTTGTTCACCACCGTGAACGGTTGCTGGCCGATCAGCGCCGCATCGAGCGCCGCGATCATGTCGCCCACCGCCGCGTCGGAGCGGAAGAACCCCTTCAGCGTCGCGTGCGGCATGAACGCCCCGGCCGTTACGGCCAGCTGCCCGAACTGGCGGCGCAACAGCGCGTGCATCTCCGCCTGGGCGCTGCACATCGCGTACGACGGCCGCAGGTAGAACCCGAACCGCACGCCCGGATCGCCCTCGTACGCCGCAAACACGTCCTGTCCCTCCACCACGACTTGCCCCCAACTCCGCGTGTTACGCGTTCGGATCGGATGCCGGCACGGCCTGGCCCGGTTTCGCCCACAGGATGGGCCGCTGGATCTCGGAGACCTTCGCCCAGAAGTGCAACGGGCGCTCCGGCTGCTTCGGCAATGCCTCGCCGTCGACCAGCGTCGCCGTGTTCACCAGCATCTTCGACCCGGTGCGGGCATTCATGAAGGCATCGTAAAAGGTGTACTCGCCCTCCTCGATCCGGAAGAGCGCGACATCGGCCGGCGCCCCGACCGCCAGCGTCCCTGCGTTCTCCAGGTGCACCGCGCGGGCGGCGTTCACCGTCGCGCAGGCGATCACCTGCGGCAGGTTCATCCCGAGGTTGAGGAACTTGGAGAGCGTGGTTGGCAGGTCGAACATCGGACCCTGCACCGCCAGCTGATGGATATCGGAGGAGATGACATCCGGCAGGATGCCCTGCTCCAGCATCGATTCCGCGACGCGATAGCCGAACGACCCCGCCCCATGCCCGATGTCCAGGACGAGGCCATCGCGCTGGAGCTGCGCGATCTCCGGGCGAATGTGGCCCTGCTCGTCGGCGATGGCCATGTCGTTGCCGGTGAAGCAGTGGGTGAGGATATCGCCGGGCCGCAACCAGGCCGCGACCTCCTGGATCGTCGGTGGCCCGTTCCCGATGTGCGTCATCAGGGGCAACCCGACGCGATCGGCCAGTTCCCGCGCCCTCTCCAGCGGCGCGATGCCTACGCCCCGCGTGGTGTTGCAGTCGATCCGCGCCTTGATCCCGAGGATGATGTCGCGGTTCTGCTCCACCACCTGCGCGGCGAGGTCGACATCCCAGTAGTCGGGGTTCGCCAGCTCCCAGGTCGGCGCGATGAGCCCGATCGAGGAGAGGTTCAGCAGGGCGTAGACCTTCGCCCGGCTGCCCCCGACGATCCACTCCCGGAACCCCGGAAAGCTGTAGCCGCCCGCGCTGCCGACGTCCAGCCAGGTCGTGACGCCGGTCCGCGCCGCCACCGGGTCCGGCTCGATCCCCCAGAACGTCGCCCCCCAGTAGACGTGGGTGTGCAGGTCGACCAGCCCCGGCGTCACCACCTGCCCGCTGGCATCGATCACCCGATCGCCGGCCTCCGCCGGGATGGCGGGTTCGACCGCCGCCACCCGCCCGTCGCTGATGCCGACATCGAAGCGCCCGATGTGCCCCGCCCCCGGATCGACCAGTTCACCGCCGGTGATGACGGTATCGAATCGACCTTCCTGCTCCCGCGCCGCCTCGTCTGTCACGATCCGCCCCTTCTCCCGATCCGCTCGCCAACGCGCCGAACGCGAAGCCCCATGCTGCGGCGCATCGTACCGGAGAACGCCGGACCTCGCGAGGGGCGCGAACGCCTACTCGTGATCCGCCCACGGGTCCACCACCGACTCATCGACCGCGGACGGCACATGCCGCTTCGCGCTCGCGGTCCAGCCGGCGGCGGCCCGCGCCGACCAGCGGCCGTTGAAGGCCTGCACCTCGATCGGGAACCCGAAGCATTCCGAGATCCAGTCGCTCGTCAGCATCTCCGCCGCGGCTCCCTGGCCAAGCACCCTCGCCTCCTTCATCAGCATCACATGGGTGATGGAGGACGGCAGTTCCTCGAGGTGGTGGGAAACGATCACCATCGGCATGGCGGGATGGGTCGTCGTCAGGTCGTCGATCGTCGCCAGCAACGCCTCCCGGCCCGGAAAGTCGAGGCCGGTCGTCGGCTCATCCAGCAGCATCAGCGCCGGATTCGCGATCAGGGCGCGGGCGATCCGAATCCGCTGCCGCTCGCCCTGGGAGAGCAGCTTGATCTCCTGCTCCGCGAAATCGGCGCATCCCACCAGCGCCAGCAGCTCCCGCGCCCGGGTGTAGTCCTCCGGCGTCCACTCGTCCCACTTCGGCCACACCTGGTTCTTCAGCCCCGTGAGGACGGCCTCCTCCCCGTTCACCCAGTCGAGCATCCGCTGGTTCGGGTCCACGCGCCCGATCCGGGCCCGCAATGCCCGCATGTCCGTCCGGCCGAAGGTCTCCCCGAGAACGGACGCCTCGCCACTGCTGGGGAAGCGATCGCCACCCACCACCGACATCAGCGTGGTCTTGCCAGCGCCGTTCGGCCCGATCACCACCCACCGTTCGCCGGGCCGCACCGTCCAGGTCACGTCCTCGATCAGGACCTTGCGTTCGCCGGTCCACACCGAGACATCCCGCAGTGCCACCGCCGGGGTCGCCGACGAAATCGTTTCTTCCACGCTCATTGTTGTCCCTGAATCACGTCCCACAGGCACCCATGCGCCCTATCCGAACCGGGTGCGGATTGTCGCACAGGTCGAAAAAGCCCGGAACCATCGCGAAATCGGTTTCACCGCTCCTGTCCGCCTCCCAGCTCCACCCGCGGCATCCGTCCCCGCCGCCAAATCCCATCACCTTGTATACATTCGTGCAGCGATACCATTGACAACCACCCAACTGAGTCAGTACCTTTCATCTCGATTTCTGCATGAGAAGAGCAGCGGCCCGTGGGGACAGTCACGTCCACCGCGTCTTTCCGACGAATCGGCTCATGCGAATCATTGTCTCTCGCCAGTCCTGCCTCCGGCTGCATCAGGAGGAGCACCGGATCGCCTGCGGCACGAGGCCGGAGGATCGTCCTGGCTCCGATGCCAGCGGACGGGGACTGAAACGAACGAGCGGGTCCAGAACGTCGCGTATCGCTTGTGCGGCTGCCCTCCATGCTGGCAGGCAGCCACCGATCAGAACTGGAGTTTCCATCGTGGATTCCAAGCGCGCAGATGCAATCGTTCAGAAGTTCGCGGGCCGGCAGATCAGCCGCCGCGGTCTGGTGAAGGGCGCGGCGGTTGCCGGTGCCGTCGCCGCCGTCGGCGCCCCGAGCGCCACCTTCTTCGCCCCGACCGTCCTCGGCCAGAGCAAGGGCAAGGTGACGTTCTGGACGACCCACAGTGACACCGGCCTCGAGGCCCTCCAGAAGATCGGCTCCGACTTCAACGCCCAGAGCGACAAGTGGGAAGTCGAAGTCGTCAAGCGCCCGGACGCCGAGGTCTCGGACTCCTCCAGCCTCATCACCGCCGTCCGCGCCGGCCAGGGCCCGGACACCTACCTCCTGGACCGCTTCATCGTCGCCGAGCGCGCCGCCAACGGCCTGCTCGAGGACCTGAGCCAGCACCTCTCCGATGCCGGCCTGAACACCGACCTCTCCCAGGACTGGGTCGACTTCGCCGCCGCCGAGGCCACGTACGACAACAAGCCGTACGCCCTCCCGTTCGACACCGATGTCCGCGCCCTCTTCTACAATGAGGACCTCCTCACCGAGGCCGGCATCGACTACACCGCCTTCGACAAGGCCAACGGTCCGACCACCTACGACAAGATGGGCGAGATCTTCGAGGGCCTGAACAAGGATGACGGCAGCAACTTCTCCCAGATGGGCTACGTGCCGTACTTCGGCCAGGCCGGCTCCATCTACACCGACGGCTTCGCCTGGGGCGGCTCGTTCTTCGACTACGAGAACTGCCAGGTCACCCCGGACAATCCGCAGGTCGTCGCTGCCGCCACCTGGGGCATGAACTACATCGAGAAGATCGGTGGGTTCGACAAGGTGAACAAGTTCGTCGCCGCCGCCCTCAAGGTCGGTGCCGCCCCGACGGACAGCCCGTTCCTTCAGAAGCGCCTCGGCGGCATGATCGACGGCAACTGGCAGTTCGCCACGTTCAAGAAGTACATCCCGGACTCCAAGATCGGCTACACCTACATCCCGACCCCGAAGGAGGGTGACAACTCCTACACCTGGGCGGGCGGGTGGTCCGGCGTGATCCCGGCCGGCGCCAAGAACCCGGAAGGCGGCTTCGCCTTCCTGCAGTACCTGACGGGCAAGGACGGCATGCCGACCTACGTCAAGATGAACAACAACCTGCCGGTGCTGCGCTCGCTGCTCGCCGACAAGTCGCTGTTCGACGAGAACCTCTCCTGGTTCGTCGACAACCTCTTCCCGGGCACCAAGAACCGGCCGCCGCTGCCTGTCGGCGCCAAGTACTGGGACGAGCTCAAGACCGCCTGGGAGTCGATCTACCTCGGCCAGGCTTCCCCGGAGGACGCGCTTGGCCAGGCCAAGACCAACGTCCAGCAGGAGATCGACGCCGGCGGGTACTGCCCGATCGCGGCGCCGAAGGCCGACGAGGCGAGCCCGGAGGCCAGCCCGGCGTCCTGACGCCCGGCCTCACGGTCTTGTGAATCCCAGTTCGTAAGGTGGTGTGTTCGTGTCCGTGGCCGGTACAGGTGGCTGCGGACACGAACCACGCATGGCGCGATCGCACGATCGCGCCATGCAGCACCAGGAGTCAGCAGCCATGAGCACCACCGCCGGACTCGAAACCGGTTCCGCCGATGCGACGCCACCCGCCATGCGCAGGCGCTTCCTGTTCACAGGACGTGAATGGAGGCAGCTGCGACTGGGCGGCCTCTTCATCCTTCCGTGGCTGATCGGCCTCTTCGGATTTACGCTCTACCCGATCTTCTACACCGTCTATCTGAGCTTCACGAAGTACAGTGGCCTCCAGGATCCGGTATGGATCGGCCTGGCCAACTATCGTCGCCTCTTCGAGGATCAGGTCTATTCGAAGGTCTTCTTCAACACCTTCTACTACGTGCTGATGGCCGTGCCCATCGGCGTCGTGGTGGCGATGGTGCTCGCGCTCTGCATGAACGCGGACCTGCCCGAGATTCCCATCTACCGGACGATCCTCTACCTGCCGTCCGTGCTGCCGCTGGTCGCCCTCTCGTTCATCTTCATGACCTTGCTCGATCCGAACCAGGGCATCGTGAACCAGATCCTCGGCACCATCGGGCTCGGCACGCCGAACTGGTTCGGCTCCCCGGAATGGGTGAAACCGGCCATCGTGGTGATGGCGCAGTTCACGGCAGGGCAAGTGGCGCTCGTCTTCCTGGCAGGGTTGAAGGGCATTCCCCAGTCGCTCTACGAAGCGGCGATGATCGACGGGGCGAACGTCTTCTCGCGCTTCCGCAACATCACCCTCCCGCTCATGACGCCGGTCATCCTCTACGATCTCATCCTCGGCATCAGCGGCGGCCTCCAGGTCTTCACCCAGTCGTTCATCATCACCGGCGGTGGCCCTGCGAACGCGTCGCGGTTCATGGCGAACTACATCTATGACAACGCCTTCCGCTTCAGCAACATGGGCTATGCCTCCGCACAGGGCGTGGTGCTCTTCCTGATCACCTTCGCCGTCGCCGGGATCGTCTTCACCACGTCGAACAAGTGGGTGCACTACGACCTGAACTAGCCGGCAGCCGTGCCGCGACTGCATCGACGAGAGGTACTACGATGGTCTCTGGATCAAGGCTGCTTCCCGCAGACCAACCTGCGACGACACCGGTAACCCCGCAGACGCCCAACCGCAACATCCGCAAGGCCGAGAAGGGGCTGAACAGCCAGATCATCCCGCGCATCATCCTCATCTTCATGTGCGCGGTGTTCATCCTCCCCTTCTACTGGATGATCA
>JBQCJS010000033.1:0-6339 GCA_051952485.1 Thermomicrobiales bacterium
GAGGAATCGACGCTGCATCCCTACATGTGGGCGGTGAAGGGGCACTACTACTCGCCGAACTTCGCCTTCTACAACTACCCCTACATGTTCGGCCTGCTCTTCGGCCTCGGGCTCTACGCGCAGTACCAGGCCGACCCGGATGCCTTCCGCGCCTCCTACGACGACCTGCTGGCCTCGACCGGCAATGCCGACGCCGCGACGCTGGCCGCGCGGTTCGGGATCGACACCCGTTCCGCAGCGTTCTGGACGTCCAGCCTCGACGTGATCCGGGAGGATGTGGACACGTTCGTGGCGTTGGTAGACGCCCGGGAGTAAACGAACGAAACAGAGGGGGCATGGTGGCGACCAAGCCCCCTGCCTCCGTTTCCGGACTGGATGAGTTACCCGGCGGCGACGTCGATCTCGAAGACGATCGCGACATCGACCTCGATTGCCGTGGTGCCGGTGCTGACCGGCACCGAACGCGAGGCGCTCCCGCTCGCATCCGCGGCCATCGGCGCCGCGTATTCCTGCGCCTTCGGGGCGGGGGACGAGGTCTCCGTGATCGAGACCGGCCCCGTCACCACCGCACCGGCAGCCGTCGCGAGTTCGTCCGCCTTCTGGCGGGCATCGGTCACGGCAGCCTTCCGGGCCTCGCTGGCCGGCTTCGAGGGGTCGTCCACCGAGAACGAGATACCCCAGACCTGGTTCGCACCCGCCTTGACCACGGCATCGAGCAGGGTCCCGACGCTCTCGATCGCCCGCACGGTAATGGTCAACGTGGACGAGACCTGGTACCCCTTCACGCCGACGTAGTTGCCATCGTCGTCGTAGCTCGGGATCGGGTTGACGCTGTAATCGGAGGTGACGACATCCTTCTCGGCGATCCCGGCGTCCGTGATCGTCTTCGTGATCGCGGCCAACGCGTCGGTCACCTGGCCTTGCGCGTCCTCCAGCTCGGCCGCGGTCTTCATGACTCCGACGCTCACGGTGGCGATATCCGGCTTGACGTTCACGATGCCGGTGCCCGTGACGGAGATGGTGCGCATGGTCTCTTCGGGGGTCGGGGTCGACTGGGCGGCGACGGAGGACGCCTGCCCGAGGAGCGAGGGAGCGATCACAGCGGATGCCGTGAGCGCGGGAACGGCGCGAAGGAGGGAACGGCGACCCAGGACCCGCTGGTCCTGCGCGGAATCGTTCATGTGGTTGTTCCTTTCAGTCTGGTAGACGAGATGGTGACAGTCGAGTCTGGCGCGTCCGGATGCACGACTGCACTCGGGACCCGGACGCGGCAGCGAGAACGAACCTACCGTTGACGACTGAGGCGTGCGAGCACGATCCAGAGCCCGACGAGAACGACCGCGAGCGCGCCGAGGCCGATGGTGGTCGAGAGCCAGGGGAACCCGTCGTCGGATGTGTCGACCGACTCCGACGAGAGGGGCGCCCCTTGCCCGGGTGTATCACCTGGCGGTGTCGCCTCGGAATCCTGCCCGGACGAAGCCGGTGCCGGATTGTTCATGTCTGCCGAGGCGGAGTCCCCCTGGTCCACCACGCCGCCGGTCTGCGGCGGCACGGCGGCCGAGCGGGCCGGCGCCTCGGAATCGGATGATTGATCCTCCGACTCCTTCAACGAACCGGATGCACCGCCGGTTTCGCTCGTCGGTGCGGCTTGATCGGACACCATCGCCGTCTGCCCATCGCCATCGTGATTGCGGTCGCTGATGAAGGTCGTGCCGCCGATCACGAGGAAGAGCAACACCGCCGCGACGCTGAGGGTTCGCACCAGCGGAAGCAACCGCACGATCCTGGATGGTTCGGGCGCGGCACTTCCCCCGGAGCGGGGGCCCCTGGCGTACTCGGGTCCGAGCTGGAAACTCACCGGCGGTGAGATCTGGGGAAGGCCGTGCAGGAGCGCGACGGTCCCACGCAACGAACGCACGTCCTCCCGGCACGCCTCGCAGGTCGCGAGATGCGCCGAAATGGCGGCTCGGACGTCGGGCGCATCATTGCCCGACACGTAGTCGCTCAGGAGGTCGATATCCGGGTGGTGCTGTGCGTCCAGGTGTGGAACGTTAGCGGTCATGCACGGCCCTTCCGGCCACGAATACGGGGAGATCGGTGACGGGAGTGGAGTGGGATTCGGGAATCGGTGGAGGGATCATCCGGGGCTCCATCACTCGTCAGAAGAGGAACGAAGGAACCGTGCAAAGAGTTCCCGGGATTCCGGCTGTTCCTGGAGTGCATCCCGCAACCGCGCCCTGCCCCGGCTGATCCGTGATTTCACGGTCCCGGTCGCCACGCCCATGATCTGGGCGATCTCGTCATAGGGATAGCCCTGGACATCGGAAAGGACGATCGCCAGCCGCTGGTCGTCCGGGAGCGACGCGAGCGCACGCTCCAGGTGCTGGCTCAACTCCGAGCGATCGGCGAACGTTTCCGGATGCTCTGCCGCCCCGGACTGGGAGGTCCATTCCGGCTCGATCTCGTAGAGTTCGGCATCCAGGGATTGGGTCGGGCGGCGAGCCTTGGCCCGCAGCACGTCGTAGGAGCGGTTGGTCGCAATTCGCAGCAACCATGGCCGGACGAGCCCGCCCCGGAAGGAGTCGATCGCGTTCCAGGCACGAATGAAGGTGTCCTGCCCCGCATCCTCGGCAAGGCCGGGGTCGCGCAGCAACCGCAGGCAGACGCTGAACACCGCCCGTTCGTGCCGCTGGACGAGATCGTTGAAGGCACGGAGATCCCCGCCCTGCGCGAGGCGCATCAGGCGCTCGTCCTCGATGTCCGCTTCGGTCTCGGCCCGGAGGACCGGTTCCTCGGACTCGCTCGGCACGGCGGCCAGGTGGCTGGCACGAAAGCGGACCACCGGGCGGGAAAGGGTGAACATCGTGGCTCGTCGTTCCTCGGAATGGCGATGCTGACGCGATCTCTCCCTATCCTACAGGCATCCGGTCCCCGCTGCCGAGGGCAAGGCCCCCGTCAGAACTCGTGACCGGCCCGGGGGTTCGGCTGCAGGACGACCTCCTCCAGAACCGCAGGATTGCCGACGGTGAGCGGACGCACCCCGCGCAGCACGTCCAGGGCGCCGATCAGCGTCTCCCGCTGCACCGTATCGACCGAGCGGCGGGAGTAGTAGGCGGCGTGCGGGCTGAGGATGACGTTCGGCAGGCGGTAGAGCGGCGAGTCCGCCGCCAGCGGTTCCCGCTCCACAACGTCGAGCGCCGCGCGGAATCCGGGATTGGCCTCGAGGTGGGCGATGAGGTCGGCCTCGCGGATGACCGGCCCGCGCGCCGTGTTCACGATTGCGGCATCCGGCTTCATCAGTGCCAGCTGGGCAGCGCCGATTAGGCCTCGCGTCGCGGGCAGCAGCGGGCAGTGCAACGTGACGATATCCGCCTGGGCCAGCATCTCCTCCATCGTCGCCGATGCCACTCCGGCTGCCGCCATCGATTCGGGCGACACGAACGGATCGACGGCAATCACCCGGCATCCGTGAGGCAGCAGGCGCCGGCCGACGGCTTGCCCGATCGCGCCAAAGGCGACGATCCCGATCGTGAGGTCCCGCATGGCCGGGACCGGACCGCGCAGGATGCTGTCGGTGTCGGCGCCATGCTCGATCCACGCCCCTTCGTGCAGGTCGCGATCCAGTTCCACGATCCGCCGGTTCAGCGCCAGGATGAAGGCCGTGGCGTGGTCCGCGACCTCGTAGGTGCAGTACTGGGGGTAATGCGTGACGACGATGCCGAACTCGGTCGCCGCATCGAGGTCGACATTGTCCAGGCCCACGCCATACCGGCCGATCGCCTTCACACGCGGGATGTTCGCCAGTACCTCCCGCGGGAGCGCATCGCGGGTGCTCAGGAGCATCGCGTCCGATTGCTGTCCCAGCGCGATCATGTCCTCGGCGGAGTGCGGTTCCGCGCCGCGCAGATCGACGTCGAGATCGGGATAGGTCGCGACCACCTCGCGTTCGAGGTCGAAGGTCGCCGAACCGCCACCGTAGCGGTCGGAGGTGATGGTGACCGTCACTGGACGGGCCATGCGCGCACTCCTTTCAGGTGAGATCGGACATTGCGAACGGTGCTGGCGGCACTGTCGCATATCGGGAGCGCGCTGCCCACGGCGGATTGGCGGATTGCGTTCGGCCGGTTTCGCGGTATCGTGATGCGCGATAGCGAATCGTTGCCCGCTGCCGTGCCGAGACCCGCTCGCGCGGCCAGGAAAGGACCAGGACCGATGACCGCAGCCGACTGGCGGACCGAACTCGATGCGAACGCGGACGCCCACACGCAGGAGTTCTTCGACCTGCTTCGTATTCCCAGCGTCAGCACCGACCCGGCCCACGCCGATGACGTGAAGGCCGCCGCCCGCTGGGTGGCGGAGCGTCTCTCCCGGGCGGGGGTGCCGACCGTGACGGTCGCCGAGTCACCGGGTCATCCCGCCGTGATCGGGCGCTGGGAGGTCGATCCGGCCCAGCCGACCCTGCTGGTGTACGGGCACTACGACGTGCAGCCGGAATCCCCGGTCGAACTCTGGGATTCGCCGCCGTTCGAGCCGACGGTGCGCGATGGCCTGGTCTTCGGACGGGGTTCGTCCGACATGAAGGGCAACCTGCTGACCGCGATCCAGGGCGTGGAGGCCGTCGCGGCCGCGAACGGCGGCAAGCCGCCGATCAACGTCGCATTCATCTTCGAGGGCGAGGAGGAGATCGGCAGCCCGAGCCTCGTCGGCATCATCCGCGAGCACAAGGACCTCCTTGCTGCCGACTTCGTCGCTTCCGCCGACGGCGGGCAGTACGACGAGACCACCCCGGCGCTCACCGTGGCGCTGAAGGGTTTGGCCGGGATGCAGGTTAACCTCCGCACGGCGAACAGCGACCTCCATTCCGGCGGCTACGGCGCATCGGTGCCGAATGCCGTGCAGGCGATGGTCCAGCTCGCTGCCACGTTCCACGATGCGGAGGGACACGTCCTGGTAGAGGGGTTCTACGACCGGGTGAAGGACCTCACCGACGCCGACAAGGCGGAGATCGCCGCCTCGCCCTTCGATGAAGCCGACTTCAAGGCCAGACTCGGGCTGGACGAACTCTGGGGCGAAGAGGGCTATACGGTTCGCGAACGCATCTGGGGACGTCCGACGCTGGACATGAACGGAATCTGGGGCGGCTATCAGGGCGACGGCGTGAAGACCGTCACCCCGAACGAGGCGCACCTGAAGATCACCTGCCGCCTCGTCCCGGACCAGGACCCGGCCGAGATCGTGGAGCTGATCCGCGCCCACGTCGAGAAGCACCGCCCGGCCGGCGCCACCGTCGAGGTCGTCGGGGCGAAGGGAGCGGCAGTGCCCTACGTGGTGGATCGCAGCGCCGACCTCTATCGCGCCGCGACGGCGGTCCTGAGCGACCTGTACGGCAAGGAACCGATGCTGACCCGCGCCGGTGGCACCATCCCGGCAACGGCCATCTTCAAGCAGGAACTCGGCGCCGACACCATCACCTTCGCGTGGAGCATGCCCGACAGCCGCGCCCATGCGCCGAACGAGTGGTACCGGCTCGAGGACTTCACCCGGGGCCGGACCGCCTACGCGCTGCTGCTCGAGGAACTCGCGCGCTAGCGAGCATGTCCGGGCGACACGATCCGGACCGGATCGGACGCCCGGCGGACGACGTGTGAGAACAGGTCGCCCGCCGGGCGTTTATACTCCCTTGGAATCGTGAGCCTTCTGCCAACCGGAAGGTTTTCGGCAGGCAACCCTCCGCGCCGCGTCCCGTTGCGGCTCGTTCTCCATCGTGTGGGATGGAAGAGGATCGTTGTGGATTATCTGGTCTTTGGCGTGGGATTCGGATCGACGCTGGTGCTGGTCGGCTGGGTACTCCGACAGTTCGGCCCGGCGTTCCGCTATCGCAACGAACCCGACGACGTGTTGTCCGCCGAGCAGATCCTCGAGCGGAACGACTGGCAGCGCTTCTGCATCGCGATGGGGGCGTTGCTCTCCGTCTGCGGTGCGGTGATCCTGCTGGTGACGCTCATCACCCTGCTCATCAGGCCGTCGGATCGGGTCGGCACCATCATCGTCAGCAGCCTCTTCATCCTGTCGCTGCTCGCGGTCGCCGGCTGGGTCGTGATGTACGTGAACCAGCATCGCGCACTGGCGGGAGACCGGCGGGCCGAGGTGCTTGCCATCAGGGGCACGCGTAAGACGGCGAAGCCCCGGCCGTCGACGGGTGAACCGGCACCCGCCGACGCCGCGACCGCGACGACGGACACGACCACCGCTACGACCACCACCACAGCGGCTCCCCGGACACGGCCTGCCCCGACGGCGGTCGCTGCCGCCCCGGCGGACAGCCTCGAGGACCTGAAT
>JBQCJS010000034.1:0-3566 GCA_051952485.1 Thermomicrobiales bacterium
GACGATCGGTGCGGGCTTCCAGCGCATGAACGACGGATGTGGCGGGGGAGTCGAGAGCGGTCATCTGGGCAGTCCTCGTCTGTGATGAGGGGAAGGTCGCCGCGAGTGCGACGATCGCCGGTTGGGACCCTACGCGCCGAACGCCGTCGTTCATCCGCGCCCGATGGCAATGCCGTTTCCGCGAGCGCACCCTACGCCCCGGCTGTGGTTCCCTCCGTCACGCCGTAGACCCGTCCAGCCGTGCGGTGCAGGATGTCGTGGGCGATCGATTCCGCCTCCGCCTCGTCCACGATGTCGTCTTCCAGCAGGCGGTCGAGGACCTTGCCGAGCGCGCGGCGGGCGTTGTGGGCGCTGATCCAGAAAAGCTCCGGCACCATGATGCCGTCCGAGCCATACATCAGCTTCGTGGTCGGCGCGCTCTCCAGGGTCTGCCAGATGCGGTCGGCGATGCCGATGGAGGACCAGGGGATCATCAGGGAGAAATCGAGGAAGACGTTCGGATAGACACTGGTGATGTAGCCGGCCTCGGTGTTGAAGGGATAGCCGCCGTGGACGAGGACGAAGCGCACCTGGTCCATCCGTGGCGAGTTGAGGAAGAGCGTCATCTCGATCGGATTGGCGTTGCGCCACGGCTGGTCGTGGGAGGTGTGCCCGGTGTGGACCTGGAAGGCCAGATCGTGCTCCAGCGCCTTCAGCGCCGTCTCCCGGAAGAGGAAGTCGCGCAGCAGCTTCTCCCCCGGCGTGCGGTAGGCGGGACGCTCCTTCCAGGTCGCCAGCGCCTCGGCCTCGGTGGGCGTGGTCAGGGCCAGGCCGGTGCGGTAGGCGATGATCGACTTGTAGAAGACGGTCTCCGGCTTCGCCGCCTCGGCATCGAGCTTCGCGCGGAAGTCCTCCACCAGGTCGGCGAAGGAGGCGTAGGCGTCGTAGTCGTACGGCGTTTCCTGGGAGGGCCCCTTGGCGAACCGCTCGATCCGATAGCCGTCGTAGACCGGACACGGGATGACGGCCTGGAAGTCCGCCGCCTCGATGGTCGCGGAGGGGAAACCCGGATCGACCAGCACCGCGGCGACCCCGGCATCCGTGAAGAGCATCCGGTTCCAGGCGGCCGGGTCGGCGGCTATCGCGTTGCGCGCCTCCATCACGGCGGCGGGCGTCGGGTCGACGCCGAGGAGCGAGCCGAGGCGGCGCAGCACCATGCGGGAGAGCAGCATCGAATCGTTGTCCGCCGTCGTCTCCGCGCGGAGATCGACCGCGATCGCATCGCGCAACGCTTCCCAGGGGATAGCACCCTGCGCGGGCGGGAAGGGATGTGCGTGGGTGTCGATGACGGGTATGCCATCCAGGTTCATGCAGGGATTCTCCCGGGAAGGACGGAGCGGCAGCCGCGGGGCACGATGTAGCTGTGCGACATGCACAGTGTTTCAACTGTGTTGGTGCCAATCGCGTTTGTTTGTGACGTCTGTGTCAACTGTGTTGCAGCATAGGTGGGCTCTGCTAGACTGTCAACGGGCCAGTCACCAAACGGGGCTACGGCAGTTTGACCAAACAGTCCAACCGGCAGGCCTCCGTGTATTGCGCTTCGCCCACAGGCGGAGGGATGAGCATCGATGCCGAAGTCGCAGTCGCAGCCATTGCATCTTGGACTGGCCGAGGACCTGATCGCCCGCATCGAGCGGGGGGAGTGGGCGGACGGGCAGCGCCTGCCATCTGTCCGCGAACTGGCGAGCGAGTTCTCGATGAGCACGTTCACCGTGTCCCGCGCGATCCGCCAGCTCACCAGTGCCGGCCGGGTGCAGACGATCCAGGGCAAGGGCACCTTCGTCGTGCCGGAGCGCACGGCGCGCGCGCTGACACCGTTCGGCGACGAGGGGCAGAACGGGCGCCTGCCGGTCGATCTCTCCTGGCAGAACGCCCTGCTCCGCAAACCCGCCTCGACCCGCGCCAGCCAGATCGTGCAGCCGCTGATCCGCTCGTCGCAGCTCTCCAGCGACATGATCGTGCTGGCCAGCGGCGGCGAGACCTCCGATGTCCTGCCTGCCCACTCCCTGCAGGCGGCGTGGAAGGGACTGCTGGGTGACGTGAAGTCCGACATGATCGGCGGCTGGGCGGCGGAAGGCGAACTCCAGACCCGGGAGTGGATCGTTCAGTACCTGACCGGGATGGGGATCGCCACGACGCCGGACAACGTGATCGTCACCAGCGGCGGCCAGCAGGCGCTGAGCCTCGTCGCCCAGACCTTGCTGGAGCCGGACGACACGGTGCTGGTCGAGCGTCCGATGTACCTCTTCGCCCTCAGCATCCTGGATTCGCTGGGCGTGCGCTGCATCGATGTGGCGGTGGATGAGGACGGGACGTGGGTCGACGCGGCGGAGGACCTGATCGAGCGCTTCCACCCGAAACTCGTGCTCACCGTCCCCACCGGCCAGGTGCCGACCGGCATCACAATGCCCACGAACCGGCGAATGCAGTTGCTCGCGGCGGCGCGAAAGCACGGCATCATCGTCCTGGAGGACGACCACGCCAGCGAGATGAACTACGAGGGTGCGGCGCCGCCTGCGATCAAGAGCTTCGACACGCACGGCCATGTGATCTACGCCAAGAGTTTCTCCAAGATCACGCTTCCCGCGTTGCGAATCGGCGCGATCGTCGCCGAGGGGCTGATCCTCGACGCGCTGAAGCACGCCAAGCTGATCTCCGATCGCTACACGTCCACGATCATCCAGTCCGCCTTCCTCGCCTATGTCAACCGCACGTCCTTCCCGCGCGACCTCCAGCGATACCGCACGATCTATGGCGAACGCCGCGATGCGATGCTGGACGCGCTGCAGCGGGAGATGCCGGATGGCGTGACGTGGACCCACCCGGCGGCAGGGTTCCACCTCTGGCTGACGATGCCTCCGGGCATCTCCGCGCAGGAGGTCGCCGTGCGGGCGGCGGCGAACGGCGTCCTCGTGGCGCGAGGGGGGGCCTTCTTCGCGCAGGGCGACCCGGACACCGGGGTGCGGCTCACCTTCACGAGCAACGATCCGGAGCGGATTCGCCTCGGCATCCAGCGCCTGGCGCGGGCGGTGGAGGACGCGATGCGTGGCGGCCGCGGCCACGACACCCTGCCCCGCCTCTCCGACCTCGGCCTGACGTGATGGATGGATCATCAGTGAGTATGGGTGGCTGGCGTGAGTCGAGGGGCTTAGGGTGATCGTCAAGTGGGCGAAACTCCCGCCCTGAACGATGGTGGCTTCCTGGAGATGCGGCCGGTGGGCGCATCTCCGGGAACGCGACATTCGATTCAAGCATTATTCCGTCTATGTCAAAAAATCCGTACGTTCCTACATCCGTAAAAGGATTCGCCGTGACCGATGTCACCCCGTCCGGCCGTGACGCCGCACTGATCGCCGACGCGCTCAAGATCCGCTACACCCCAATGGCCGTCGTGCGCGGTGAGGGCAGCACCCTCTTCGATGCGAGGGGGCGCGCCTGGCTCGATTTCGGGGCCGGATGGGCGGTGGCGAGCCTGGGCTACAGCCACCCGCGCGTGGTGGCGGCCATCCAGGAGCAGGTCGCGCAAA
>JBQCJS010000035.1:0-5178 GCA_051952485.1 Thermomicrobiales bacterium
CTTCTCCTTCGCCTCCTGCACGCGGCTCTCGGCGAAGACGCGGATACCCGCCGCATAGGCCCCATCCAGCGCTTCCCGCGGGAAGGTCTTGCTCACGCCCACGATCGTCACGGCTGCCGGATCGCGATCGGCACGCAGCGCTGCCGCCCGGATACGCTCCGCGATCGAGCCAACCCGCGCCGCCATCGTATCGAGCCCGAGGCCCATCGCCACGTCACTCACCGGCGGCCTCCGGCTCCGGGACCGGGACGATCCCGATGAAGGCCGCCTGCCGACCCGCCGCCGCGCCCTGGCCCCGATGCGAGAACCACCAGTCGACCTCGCATTTCGTGCAGATCGGGGAGACCTCCATGTGTTCCGGCACCACGCCGGCCCGCTGCAGGAGCAGGGAATTGGCGCGCGGTACGTCGAAATGATGCTTCGCGCCGGGCTTCGTGATCGCCAGCTCGACCAGCGGCCCCATGTCCGCCGCGATCGCCTTCCAGGCGTCGATCACCTCATCTCCGACCTCGTTGCAGCAGCCACCGATCGCCGGGCCGAGATAGGCGACGAGATCGGCGGGATCGCTCCCGAACTCCCGCTGCATCGCCCGCACGGCGTTGCCGGCGATATCCGCCACCGTCCCCCGCCAGCCGGCATGGACCGCCGCCACGGCGGGCCGCGCCGGATCGACCAGCAAAATCGGCTGGCAATCGGCGTGCATGGTGGAGAGGAAGACATTCGGCGCATCCGTCACGAGGGCATCCGCATAGCCGATCACCTCGGTGCCCGGCGCCGCGCCGCGCCCGGCATCCTCGGGGTAGGCGCGGATGACCTCGTTCCCATGCACCTGGCCGACGTTCACCATCTGCTCGATGTCGAACCCGATGGCCTCCGCCCATTGGCGGCGCATCGCCCAGGCATCCTCCCGGTCGCGTCCGCCGCTATAGCCGATGTTGCCCTCTGCCTTGCCCATGCCGGGCACGCGGTAGGTCAGCCCATGCACGATACCGGGAATGCGGGCCAGCAGCTCGCTGCGATAGGGCACTGGCAGGGTCGCGGCGGTCGCGCCATTGGCGTACGGGGGAGTAGGGAAATCGATCACGGGGTATCCTCGGTTTCCTCGCGTGCGGCGTCCAGGATGATGGTGTCCACGACCCGCTCGACGGGCGCATGATCGTCGGTGAAGACGGTGGTCACTGCCGTCACCTCACGCAGGTTGCCCGTCTGCAGGGCGGAGTCGCCGACCGTGCGAACGAGTGAATCCGCCGGCTGTACGGCGACGTTCGCGGCGAAGTTGGCGAGCGCGGTCGGGGACTTCGTGGCGATCACGATGCTGTTGTCGTAGCGCGCGGTATCGATGACGTAGACGTTCGGGAAGACGCTCTTCATGGTCGAGGCTATCACGTCGACCAGCCGGTAGTCCGTCTCCGTCCGGCCAACATTGATAACCGCCGCGCCCTGCTCCGTCAAATGGGCGTCGATCTCCTGGAAGAACTCCTGGGTCGTCAGCTGGAAGGGGATGTAGGGCTGGCGGTACGCATCGACGCCGATCAGGTCGTACGCGCGATCCGAGGTGCGCAGCGTGTAGCGGCCATCCTGGATGATGACGTTCAGGTTCGGCTCGGTCATCCCGAAGTACTCCCGCCCGACCCGCGCGATCTCCGGGTCGATCTCCACACCATCGATCGGCACCGGCCCGTAAGCGAGCGTCAACTGATGGGCCACCGTGCCACCGGCCAACCCGATCAGGAGCGCGCTGTCGAGCGTGGCGGGAGCCGGATCGTTGCGGAACATCGGCCCGAGCATGAAGTAGTCCCAGGGGCCGCCAGTCAGCGCCTGCTCGGGGTTGTAGACGGAGTGGGTGGCGTGGCCATCGTTGAGGGAGAGAAGCATCGTGCCGTCTTCCTCCGTGACCTGGATGTAGTTCTCCCGCGATTCCGTCTCGTACACGAAGGTGCCGTCCTGCACCGGGCGGATCGGGTGCGGCGCACCCACCGTCGAGGCGATCACGATCGCTGCCGCAGCCCCGACCGAGAGTGCGCCGGGCGTCCACAGCCGCAGCCGGACGAGGCCGATCAGCGAGGGGACCAGCAGCAATCCACCCAGGATCAGGAAGGTCCGCATCGTGCCGACGAGCGGGATCAGCAGCAGCGTCGGCAGGAAACTCCCCGCGATGGAGCCGATCGTGCCCAGCGCGTAGATGCCACCGGCCGCCTCCCCGGCGTGGGAAACATCCCGCACGCTCAGGCGGACGGCGTACGGCGAGACGAATCCCAGCAGCGTGATCGGCACCGCCAGGATCAGCAGGATGCCCACCAGCGAGCCGTAGAACGCACCGACCGAGAGGTTCGCGAAGGCGTCCACCGAGGCCGAGAGGAGTGGCCGCGAGATCAGCGGCGTGAGGCCGGCCCAGAGCGCGGCGAAGGTCGTGGCGGCGTAGAGCAGCCACGGACGCGGATTGCGGTCGGCGATACGTCCGCCCAGCCAGTAGCCCAGCGCGAGAAACGTGAGCGTGAATCCGATGATGTTGGCCCAGATGAAGGTCGATTCGCCGAAGTAGGGCGCGATCAGGCGGGCGGCGCTCGTCTCGGTGCCGACGCTCGCCATGCCGCCGGTGAAGACGATCAGGCGCAGCAGCCAACGCTCGGCCGGTGGGTTCGCGGTGGAGAAGGGATCGTTCTGGGTCGTCCCGGTGGGGGAGGTCATGGGGCTCCTGTCGGGTGAGGCGGGCAGTCTGCCATAGATCCAACAAGTATAGGGAGCGGCGTCGCCCCGTTCCGCCGGTCGGGGGCCTTCTCGTTGCCGTCCACATTGATTAGCATTGACATTCATTGGGTTTGCTATACGATAGGTGTGACATCAACACGCGGCAAACGCCCGTGAAAGGGGTTCGCTCCATGCTCACCCGGTCAGCCGGAACCCGGACCGCATCCACCGATGATATGCACGCCATGATCGGACGGCTGCAGGCGGTCCTCCCCAAATACCATCACCTCCTGAAGTCGGTCCTCGCCGACATCCAGGGGGACGATCGCCTCACGCTACCCCAGTTACGAAGCCTGCGCGCGATCGCCGCCTCCGATGGCGGGATGCTCACCTCCATCCTCGCCCGCCACCTGCGCAGCGCCCCGCCCACAGTGACGCGGATCGTGGATGGCCTGGTCGAGCGCGGCCTCGTGGAGCGGCAGGCCGATCCCGACGACCGCCGCCGCTGGCGCCTCGTCATCCTGCCTCCCGGCGCCGACCTCCTCGACACCTACGAATCGCGGTTGCACGACATCCTCGCCGCACGGCTGGAGGAGATCCCGGCCGACCGCCGGTTCGCGCTCTGGTCCGCCCTCGACGATCTCGATCTCATCCTCTCGGACGCGACGGAGGATTCCGCCGGCGCCCCTGCGATCGGATAACCCCATGGCGCTTCCCATGACGTCCCCCTCCGCCTCTCCGTCCACCCCGCCGCTGACACCGCTGCGCCCGCTCAGGACGGCCACTCCCGTCGCGATCGACCACACGGCGGCGCCCGCCATCGAGGTGGAGCATCTCGTCCGGAAGTTCGACGACTTCACCGCCGTGAACGATGTCTCGTTCGCCGTCGCGCCGGGCGAGGTCTTCGGATTCCTCGGCCCGAACGGAGCGGGCAAGAGCACGACGATCAAGATGCTCTGCACGCTCCTGAAGCCGACCTCCGGCACCGCCCGCATCGACGGTCACGATGTCGTCAAGGACCCGTCCGGCGTCCGCAACTCCATCGGCATCATCTTCCAGGACTACAGCCTGGACGACCGTATCACCGCCGAGGAGAACCTGCGCTTCCACTGCATGATCTATCACGTCCCGCGCAGCATCCGGGCCGAGCGGATCGCCCAGGTCCTCGCCATGGTCGACCTCACCGACCGCGCGAAGGACCGCGTGCGCACCTTCTCCGGCGGCATGAAGCGACGGCTGGAGATCGCGCGCGGCCTCCTGCACCACCCCAGTGTGCTGTTCCTCGACGAGCCGACGGTGGGGCTCGACCCCCAGACGCGCCAGACCATCTGGGAGCACATCCACGACCTGCGCAAGCGCGAGGGTATCACCGTCTTCATGACCACGCACTACATGGACGAGGCCGAGAACTGCGACCGCATCGGGATCATGGATCACGCCCGGCTCATCGCGCTTGATACGCCGTCCGCACTCAAAGCCGGGATGGGCGGTGACGTAGTGCGCCTGCGCACGGCGGACAACACGACGGCCGCGGCGCTGCTGCGCGACGAATATGGTCGGGCGCCGAGCGAGGAGGGCGGTGCGCTGCGCTTCGAGGTCGATCACGCCGACCAGTTTGTCCCCACAGTACTCCGCGGTTTCCCGGTCGCGGTACAGTCGGTTGACATTGCCCGCCCGACGCTCAACGACGTGTTCTTGCGCCTGACCGGCCGGGCCATCCGCGAGGAAGGGGCCGGGAACGAACGGCTGCGCGCGGCGATACGTCGGCGCGGCGGAAGGGGAGCGTAGATGGCTGAGGCATTGCACCCCTTGTCGCTACGGCACGCGGTGAGCCGCAGTGGGCACGTGTTAGACCTCGACGCGATCGCGATGCTGTGGCAGCGCGACCTGGTGCGCTTCGCGCGAGAGCGCACGCAGCTCTACGGCTCGCTGGCCCGGACCGTCGTCTGGCTCTTCATCCTGGGCGCGGGTCTGCGCGGCTCGGTGCGCGTGCCCGGCCACATCTCGTACCTGGCCTTCGTCTTCCCCGGCATGATGGCCATGGCCATCATCTTCTCGTCGCTGCAGAGCGCCATCAGCGTTATCTTCGACCGCGAGTTCGGCTTCCTCAAGGAGGTGCTGGTCGCGCCGATCCCGCGCGCCTCTATCGTGGTCGGTAAAGCCCTGGCCGGCGCCACGATCTCGACGGTGCTGGGGACCATCATCTTCATCTTCGCCCCGTTGGCCGGTGTCGTGTTGCAGCCGCTCGCGGCGCTGGCGGCGATCGGGGTGATGCTGCTAACGGGGCTGGGCCTGACGGCGCTGGGACTCCTGCTGGCGGCGCGCATGACCTCGTTCGAGGGTTTCGGCACCATCAACAACTTCGTGGTTCTCCCGCTCTACTTCCTTAGCGCGGCGCAGTTCCCGCTGGGCCACGCCCCTGGGTGGATCAAGGTGCTGGCCGCGCTCAACCCGCTGGGCTACGCCGTGGACCTGCTACGCGGGTTGCTC
>JBQCJS010000036.1:0-2837 GCA_051952485.1 Thermomicrobiales bacterium
ATCAGCACATCGGAGCGTTCCACCCCGCCATCGAGCAGCGCGTCCCACAGGCGGGAGAGCCCCGCCACGCTCTTGCTCGTCTCCCCGGAGGGGATCGTGACGATCCGTGTGTCGAAGCGGTCGAGCCCGAGCAGCTCGGGCAGCGCCTCGCCGTACTGAGAGGCGACATGCTCGTCCACGCAGAGCCAGATGCGTCCCGCCTTCGGCCACTGCTCGCCCACGATGGTTCCTGTCTCGCCCCGGATGCCCGGACCCACCGCGATCGTCGAGGGTGCGCTGGTCGAGGTGAGCTGCAGGGAGGTCGGCACCCCCGCACCGAGCCGGGCGAGTTCGGCGACATCCGCCGCGACACCAGCGAGCGTTCGCCCATCGACATCCAGGCCGACCGTCGCCCGCTCGTAGAACGGGCGCCGTCGCTCGCGATGGCCGGAAATGGTCGCGAGGGGGTCGCCTTGCAACAGGGGCCGTTCGGCCTGCTCGCCGGCCAGCGCGGCCTGCCGCCGCAGCCGGTCCACCAGCACCTCCGGCGCGGCGTCGAGATGGACCGTCAGCGTGTCCGGGTCGCCAAGCAGGTCAGCCACCCATACCGCGTCGGTCGCCGGGGCGCCGCCGCCGGTCGCGATCACGACGTGGTCGTGGCGCAGAGATTGCATAAGAACCTGTCGTTCGACCGCGCGAAACGCGGCTTCGCCATCCGTGGCGAAGATATGGGGAATCGACCGGCCCTCCCGGGCCACGATCAGGTCATCCGTATCGTGGACATTCCATCCAAGGAGATCGCCGACCGCACGCGCGGTGGAGCTCTTCCCCGTCCCGCTTGGTCCGACAAGCACAATTCTGCGGGTCATTCCATCAACTCCGAAACACTGGCGGGAGGCCGCGCGAGAACGACTGACACGCTCCCGCTGCTGGGGGCCGGGGACAAACGCTTCTCCGGGACGGTCTATACTCGGGGCGTGACACCGCCGCCTGAACCTAGCGAGCACAGACACCGTTGGAGGGTACGACAGCCTCGATGCACCACGTTCTGATCGCCGACGACGACGATTCGATTCGCTCCGTACTCAGGGAACTGCTCGAAGACGAAGGATACGATGTCGCCGAGGTCGCCTCCGGTCAAGAGGTGATCGCGGCCCTTTCCGCGCCAAAGGGAGAGCGTCCCGATCTGGTCATCATGGATGTCCGGATGCCCGACAAGACGGGCATGGACGTCCTTCAGGACCTGCGGGGCGCGTCGCGGGGGGCCACCGACCTGCCGATCGTGGTGATGACGGCATATGGCACCAGCAACATCGCGATCGAAGCGATGCGGCTCGGCGCCTACGATTACCTGACCAAGCCCTTCGACCTCGACGACGTGCTCCTCACCGTGCAGCGGTTCTTCGAGAAGCAGCGCCTCAGCGAGCGCGTGCTGGAACTCTCTTCCCGCCTCGGGGAGCCCGATCCCAGCGACTTCATGATCGGGAACAGCCCGGCCATGCAGGAGGTCTACAAGACCATCGGCCGCATCGCCCACTCCGATGCCACCGTGCTCGTCACCGGCGAGACTGGTACCGGCAAGGAGCTGATCGCGACTATCCTGCACCAGACCTCGAGCTATGCGCGCGGTCCCCTCATCAAGGTCAACTGCGCGGCCCTGCCCGAAACCTTGCTGGAAAGCGAGCTCTTCGGTCACGAGAAGGGCGCATTCACCGGCGCCATGAACCAGCGCAAGGGCCGGTTCGAGATGGCGAACAAGGGAACGATCTTCCTCGACGAGATCGGGGAGATGACGCTCTCCACCCAGAAGAAGCTCCTGCGCGTGCTCCAGGAGCGCGAGTTCGAGCGCGTGGGCGGCAGCGTCTCCGTCAAGATCGATACGCGCGTGATCGCCGCCACGAACAAGATCCTGCCCCAGGAGATCGAGGCCGGTCACTTCCGGGAGGATCTCTTCTATCGGCTGAACGTCATTGCCATCTACCTGCCGCCGCTCCGCGACCGCAAGGACGACATTCCCCTGCTCGTGGAACACTTCGTCCACAAGCATCGCTATGCGCCGGGTGCCGGTCCGGCCCGTCTCAGCCAGCAGGCCATGACGATGCTCATGGAGTACGACTGGCCGGGGAATGTGCGGGAACTCGAGAACCTGATCGAGCGCGCCACCGTCCTCGCCCGGGGCAGTGTCATCACCGAGGAGCATATCGACTTCTTCGGCACCGACAGCCGCCGCCTGATGGACGTCGGTGAGCGCGTCCGCCGAGGTGATTCGCTCGCCGAGATCCTGGCCGACGTGGAGCGGATCGCGCTCCGCGAATCCCTCGCCCAGACCGACGGAGATCGCGCTGGTGCGGCCTCCCTGCTCGACCTGCCTGTTTCCGACTTCAACGACCGCGCACGCTCCTACGACCTCTAGGCACCGGACGCCAGGGAGACAACGGAACGGGCAGGCGAGAATCTCTCGCCAGCCCGTTCCCTGTCTCTCTGGAGTCCGGTGTCTATAGGTCGTAGGAGCGTGCGCGGTCGTTGAAATCGGAGACAGGCAGGTCGAGCAGGGAGGCCGCACCCGCGCGGTCTCCGTCCGTCTGGGCGAGGGATTCGCGGAGCGCGATCCGCTCCACGTCGGCTAGGATCTCGGCGAGCGAATCACCTCGGCGGACGCGCTCACCCACATCCATCAGGCGGCGGCTATCGGTGCCGAAGAAGTCGATATGTTCCTCGGTGATGACGCTGCCCCGGGCGAGGACGGTGGCGCGTTCGATCAGGTTCTCGAGTTCCCGCACATTCCCCGGCCAGTCGTACTCCATGAGCATCGTCATGGCCTGCTGGCTGAGACGGGCCGGACCGGCACCCGGCGCATA
>JBQCJS010000037.1:0-10697 GCA_051952485.1 Thermomicrobiales bacterium
TTTTTTTTTTTTTTGTTTGAGGAGGGGGGGTGTTTTTTTTAACCCCCCCCCCCCCCGGCCCTGCTCCCAGGACCTTGCACCGCCGCATCCGGAACGGTCGCCTCGAATGGGGGCTGTCGTCACGGAGCGGCGATCCTCACCGTGGGTGTTGGAAGATCGCTCACCATTGCCGACGCCATCAGGGCCGCATCGACGGGAACGCCACGACCCGGACGGCTCGCTAGTCGTCGAAGAAGTCCGCGTCCGCTTCGGAGAGGTAGGCGCTGGCTGCCTCCGGGATGAACTCGACCCCCATGCCCGGCCGGTCCGGCACCGGGCAGAGGCCGTCCACCACCGGCACGCCATCGAATCCCTCCGTGATCTCGTACCAGAATGGCTCGAACCGCGCCGGGTACTCGAAGGCGATGAAGTTGTCCGGCAACGTCGCCCCAACCTGCAGGTGCGCCGCCAGCCCGAAGATCCCGTTCGCTGTCCCGTGCGGCGCCATCAGGATGCCGTGCAGGTCCGCGTACTCCGCCACCCACTTCAGCTCCGCGATCCCGCCGACATCGCAGGGGTCGGGGCCGATCACGTTCACGGCGTGGCCCTCGATCAGCGACTTGAAGTTCTGGCGCAGGTAGATCTGCTCGCCGGTATGGATCGGCGTGCTCGTCGCCCGCGTCACCTCGCGGTAGACATCGGCATTGATGAACGGGCTGTAATCCCCCGTCAGCATGTCCTCCAGCCACAGCAGGTGCAGCCCCTCGACCGCCTTCGCGAACCGGAGCGCGTCCGGCTGCGTGAACCCGGGACCGCAATCGACCGCCAGGCCGTAATCCGGCCCCAGCGCCTCCTTCGCCGCCGTGATGCAGTCCACGAGGTGATGCAGGCCGCGTTCGCTCATCGGGCCGCGCTCCGGGTAGGGATGCGTCGCGCCCTCCTGGAGCTCGCCATAGTGGAAGCCGGGAAAGGTCCGTACCATCGACGAGTGGAACGAGCTCGGCAGCTTGAACATCGTGAACTTCTCGGGCAGCGCCTTCCCGATCTCCGCCCACCGCGCGTAGTCCTCCGGCGTGTGGAGCACATCTGCCTCGTGATAGAGGGTGCGATAGGTGCGGACCTTGTCCCGCACCTTGCCACCCAGCAGCTTGTAGACCGGCACGCCCGCCGCCTTGCCCGCGATGTCCCACAAGGCCATCTCGACCGCCGAGACCGCCGATCCCCACGGCTTGAACCCGCCCCGCGAGCGGATGGTGCGCATGATCCGCTCGACATCGGTCGGGTCCTTGCCGATCAGGGCCGGTTTCAGCATCATCGCGACGGGCTGGAGATAGGGCTTGGGCGTCTCGATCTGGCCCCAGCCGGTGATCCCCTCGTCCGTCGTGATGCGGATGACCGGGCTACTCGCGATCACCGCGCATTTCATGTCCGTGATCTTCACCTGCACGCTCCTGTCTGGCAGCCGCGCCGATGCGGGCGACGCGGGCGGCTCTGGTCGCCCTCGAAGGCGGTGGGAATTGGTGCCGGCATTGTACGGGGAGTGGTGCGGTGCGAGAAGTGAGGACCGAGGAGTGAGGAGTGAGACGGCGGCGAGTTCGCCGGGATCCGGCGGTCCGCGGACGTGACGGCGAGGCCCCCGCTCACGCTCCTTGTCCTGTGCACGCTGGGTCGGGCCGCCATGAAGGCGGCCCCCACAAACAGCCGGACTGCCAGGCGATTCGGTCGAACCACTTCGTAGGGGGAACCCTCGCAGCTGCGGCCGGTGGTGCGCCGAGATCTCAGCGCAATGCCAGGTTAGTCTAGACAGTCCACCCGGGACGCCATGAACGTGGTCCGTTCCTCCCATTCCTCGCTCCCCCGTCCTCACTTTTCCTGACCGCGTGTATCATGATGCGAGCGACGGAGGTTCGGTCAGCACGGCGTCACCGCGCCCCGCGATGAGGCGGATTCCGGCTTCCACCAGGGATCGGCGCGTCGCATCCGCGTCCGCCGGCCGATCGATGCACCACACCACCAGACGGAGACACGAACCGGATGACAGCACAGGAAGCAGCCGCCTCGAAGCCGATCGTTGCCCGCGGCATTCGCGGCGCGACGACCGCCGCCGCCAACACCGCCGAGGACATCCTCGAAGCGACGCAGGAGCTGGTGACCGTTCTCATCTCGCTGAACGACATCGAGAGCGACGACATCGTCAGCGCGATCTTCACCACCTCGCCGGACCTCACCGCGATGTTCCCGGCGCTGGCCGCGCGCACCTTCGGCTGGACCGAGGTGCCGATGATGTGCGCCCACGAGATGAACGTCCCCGGCGCGCTGGAGAAGGCCGTCCGCGTGCTCGTCACCGTCAACACGACGAAGGCGACGTCCGAGATCCGCCACGTCTATCTCAAGGGCGCGAAGCAGCTGCGTCCGGAATGGGGCGTCTCCGACGAGGAGCTCGCCCGGCTGCGCTCCGGCGGCGAGGTGCATGTCACTAGCGCCGCCGACCTGGCCGATGTCCCGGTCACGACCAGCGCCGGCATCTCGAACTAGCATCCACAGCGTCCCGCGCCCGATGCGCCACCGGTCTCCCGCCGGTGGCATGCGCGTGCCCTCCGGCAGCGCATCGGGCCCGATACGATCCCCAGGAGTACCATCGCCATGATCATCGTGATGAAGACCGGTTCGAGCAAGGAGCAGGTCCGGAACGTCGTCGAGCGCGTGGAGGAGCTTGGCCTGCACGCCCACCTGAGCGAGGGCGAAGAGCGAACCATCGTCGGCGTGGTCGGCGCGCCCCTCCCACCGGACCTCGATGAGAAGTTCTCCGCGCTGGATGGCGTCGACAACGTCGTGCGCATCACCAAGAAGTTCAAGCTCGCCGGCTGGGACTTCCACCCGCAGAAGACGATCATCGACCTCGGCGATGGCGTGACCATCGGCGGCGAGGAGATCTCCATCATCGCCGGTCCCTGCTCCGTCGAATCCGAGGAGCAGACCATCTCCACGGCGAAGTGGGTGAAGGAGGAGGGCGCCACCCTGCTCCGGGGCGGCGCCTACAAGCCGCGCACCTCCCCCTACGAGTTCCGTGGCCTCGGCGTGAAGGGCCTCGAAATCCTCGCCCAGGCGCGCGAGGAAACCGGACTCAAGCTCATCACGGAAGTGATGACGCCAGCCGATGTCGAGGTCGTCGGGCAGTACACCGATGTCTTCCAGATCGGCGCCCGGAATGCGCAGAACTACCTCCTGCTGGAGGAGGTCGGCAAGGCCGGCAAGCCGGTGATGCTGAAGCGGGGCCTCTCGATGCTGATGGAGGAATGGCTCCTGGCGGCGGAATACGTGATGGCCCAGGGCAACCCGAACGTGATCCTCTGCGAGCGCGGCATCCGCACCTTCGAGACCTGGACGCGCAACACGCTCGACATCTCCACCGTCTCCGTGATCCAGAGCCTCTCCCACCTTCCCGTCTTCATCGATCCCAGCCACGCGGTTGGCAAGCGGGCGTATGTCGCCTCGGCGTCGCTGGCAGCGGTCGCCGCCGGAGCGGACGGCCTGATGATCGAGGTCCATCCGGACCCGGATCGCGCGATGTCCGATGCGGCCCAGCAGCTGAACTTCCAGGAGTTCGCGGACCTGATGCCGCGCATCGGCGCGGTGGCGGAGGCCGTCGGCCGTGTCGCCCCCAGCGGATCGGCCGCGTCTGCTGCCTGACCGGCGGACTCCAACAGAACGCCACGCCGAACGGGAGGTCTTCGTGACCTCCCGTTTCGCATGCGCCCGCCCCTTCACGGTTCGCTATCATTCCGCCCGTTTTCCGCTGTACACTCCCGCCATGCACGTCCACGTCGAGCAGGTGTCCCCGATGGGACGGACCACGCGCTTCCGCCAGCGGGCGGGAGATGAGGACGATCGAACGGACGTGAGGTCCGGCAAGCAGGGTCAGGAGCAAGACCGTGATTATCGTGATGAAGACCGGTGCCGGGCGCGACCAGATCGATCCGGTCGTGGCGCGCGTGGAAGAGCTCGGCCTGCACGCCCACCTGATCGCTGGCGAGGAGCGGACGATCATCGGCGTCGTGGGACTCCCCCTGCCGCCGACGCTGGACGAGATGTTCGGCGTCTTCGATGGCGTGGAGCAGGTCGTTCGCGTCACCAAGAAGTTCAAGCTGGCCGGCTGGGACTTCCACCCGCAGAAGACGATCATCGACCTCGGCGATGGCGTGACCATCGGCAGTGAGGAGATCTCGATCATCGCCGGCCCCTGCTCCGTCGAGTCCGAGGAGCAGACGCTGGCGACCGCCCGCGCCGTGAAGGCCGCCGGGGCGACGATCCTCCGGGGCGGGGCCTACAAGCCGCGCACCTCCCCGTACGAGTTCCGTGGCCTCGGCGTGAAGGGGCTCCAGATCCTGGCCAAGGCGCGCGAGGAGACCGGGCTCAAGGTGATCACCGAGGTGATGACCCCCTCGGACGTGGAGGTGGTCGGCGAGTACACCGACATCTTCCAGATCGGCGCCCGGAACTGCCAGAACTACCTGCTGCTGGAGGAGGTCGGCAAGGCGGGCAAGCCGGTGATGATCAAGCGCGGGCTTTCCGTCCTGATCGAGGAGTGGCTGCTGGCGGCGGAATACGTGATGGCGCAGGGTAATCCGAACGTCATCCTCTGCGAGCGCGGCATCCGCACCTACGAGACCGCCACCCGCAACACGCTCGATGTGAGCGCCGTGCCGGTGTTGCAGAGCCTCTCGCACCTGCCGGTCTTCATCGATCCCAGCCACGCCGCGGGCAAGCGGGCCTTCGTGCCGGCGCTCTCGCTCTCCGGGATCGCCGCCGGGGCGGACGGCCTCATCATCGAGGTCCACCCGAATCCGGATCACGCGCTCTCCGACGGGCAGCAGTCGCTCGACTTCGCGGAGTTCAACGCGCTGATGCCGAAACTGGCGGCCGTCGGCCAGGCGGTGGGGCGCACGCTGCACATCCCGGCCCCGGCGGCCGTCTAGCCCTCCACAGCCTGCACGAGCACGACCGCCCGGATCGCGTGCGATCCGGGCGGTCGTGCTACCGGGCCGGCCGGGGTCGCGACCCGCGCGTCTCCCGGTGGGCGAGCATCTGCACCAGCAGGCAGGCCACCATCACCACCGCCCCGACGATCCCGATCACCAGCGCCCATTCCCGCAACGACGCCGTCACCTCACGCACGATCGCCCGCGCTGCGTCGCGCTGCACGGGATTCAGGTTCCGGTCGAGCGCGAACCGGACCGCCAGCGACACTCCCACCAGCGACGCCGCCATGCTCAGCACCACCGTCAGGCCGAGCACCGCGCCCGCCAGTGCCTTCCGCTGGGAGATCACCACGACGATCACCGCCAGCACCGCCGCGATCACGGCCCCCGGGATCGCCCACCGGTCCACCAGGCGGGTCACGCGCTGCGTCGTGTGCAGCGACGGCGAGTCGTAGATCGTCAGGGAGAGGTCGTCTAGATGCGCTGGCAACACGCGTGTGACATCGATCCCCTGCGCCGCCAGCCCCTGCACCAGTGCATCGTAGATCGGGCCGATGTTGATCCGGATATCGCCGTTGCCACCGCTGACGGCTGCCGAATCGTTACCCAGCAGCACATCCCGGATGGCGGGATGCGCGCTCCGGTTGACCGCCACCCAGACCGACGTGATCTGCGGTTGTCGCAGCAGCGTCCGCACCTGGTCCTCGACGAACGCGCGCGGCGTCACGTTCAGCGCGATCAGCTGGCGGCGCAACAGGGCATTGTCGACCGTCGCGGTGACGAACGATTCCCACGACTGGGAGACGCGGGCGTCCACCCGATCGCCGATCAGCTGGGCGATCGCGTCCTGGACAGCGGGATCGGCGGGCAGGTCCTTGACCGACGCCACGTAGGCATCCTGATCGGACAGCTCCTGCCGCACCCAGATCCCCGCCACCGATACCGGCACCAACAGGAAGATCGCGATCAGCATCACCCCCTGCACCACACGCTTCCCCATCCCCGCCTCCCTCCAGCCCGAACCGGCCTGCCCTCTGCCCCCACAGCATTCCGACATGATGCCACGCCGTTCACGCCAGGAGGTGGTCCCGCATGCCTCGATGTCCGACCGAGGCACATACCCTGCGTTTCCGGTCCGTATGAACGCACCCCCATCGACGGAACCCGCCCGTCCCTCCTCCGGATTCGATATCGACCGCGCCATGACGCTCGTCCGCGAGGCTGTCCGCCCCTTCCCGAAGGCGGCGATGTTCGAACTGCGCGACGATGGGTACGATTCGGTCTTCGAGCAGGTCATTGCCTGCCTGCTCTCCATCCGCACCTACGACGAGGTGAGCATCGAGGCGGCCCGGCGCCTCTTCGCCATCGCGCGTACCCCGCAGGACCTCGCGGCCATGCCCGCCGAGGAGATCGATGTCCTGATCGAGGATGTCACCTATCACGAGCGGAAGGCCCCCCAGATCGTCGCCATCGCCCGGCGGACGCTGGAGATGGGTGGCGCGCTTCCCTGCGACGATGAGGTGCTGCAGTCGTTGCCGGGCGTCGGGCCGAAATGCGCTCATCTCGCCCTTGGCATCGTCTGCGGGCAACCGGTCATCAGTGTCGATACGCACGTTCACCGCGTGACGAATCGCTGGGGCTACGTCCAGGCCCGCACCCCCGAGCAGACGATGACGGCGCTCGAACTCAAGCTGCCAAAGCCCTACTGGGTTGCCATCAACGAATTGCTCGTGCCCTTCGGCAAGCACATCTGCCTCGGCCGCAAACCACGGTGCAGCGTCTGTCCGCTGTTCGACATGTGCGAGCGCGTCGGCGTCACCAGTTCGCAGTAGGGGAACCACGGCCCGCGTCAGGCGTCCCAGTCGTCCTCCCATTCCTCCCGTGGCACCAGGCGCCGGATCAGCGGTCGCTGCAGGAAGAGCAGGAACATCGCGTAGTAGCTGATGGGCGGGACGAGCAGCACCACCACGACCGCCAGCGCCAGCAGCCCCGTCGCGATCCACGATCCGCGCACGTGGACGGCGTGCGGCGGCGTATCCGGATAGAGCAATTCGGGGTTTCGCGACAGGATCGTGACCGAGCACGTCAGCATCAGCGAGTTGAGCGCGACATTGGCGATGTAGATCGGCGCCGCGATCGAGTCGCTGCCGTGCAGCGCCGTGAGCGCCGTGGTGAACGCAAGGGCGATCACGGTGAGCAGCCACCCGAGATTGGCCCAGACCAGCGGACGGTTGATGGTCTCGACGTTCTGGAAGATCTCCTGGTGCCGCAACCACATCACGGCGATGACGACGAAACTGAGCAGGAACCCGTAGATCTGGGGTCCGGACTCCCTGAAGATCGCGCTGACGGTGAGATCATCCCCGGTGATATCCGAGGCGCGTTCCACCACCGGCAGGATCAGCAGCGTGATCGCGATCGCCACCACGGCATCGGTGAAGAGCAGGAAACGGTCGAAGCCCCGCTTCTGCCGTTCCCGCCTCCATTCGGCCCGCGCCTCCGGGTCCGCTCGCGGGCGTTCGCTGCCATCACCATGGCTACTACCGCTCATCGCGATACTGGTCCTTGAGCGCGTAGAGCCGTTTTGTCAGCGCATCCCGTTCCCCGGCGTAGGCCGGATCGCCGTACACGTTGTTCAGCTCCATCGGATCGCGGTCGAGGTCGAAGAACTCCCACTCCGGGGCCGTCGGCTGGTCGATCGAATCTCGCGTGCCCAGTGCCTCCCCGTAGTAGTAGATGAGCTTGCGGTCCCGCGTGCGGATGCCGTAGTGGGCGGGAACGTGGTGATGCGAGAGGTGCATCCAGTAGCGGTAGTAGAGGGCGTCCGGCCAGCCGTCGGGCATGGCCTCGCCCCGCGCGATGCCGGCGAAACTACCACCCTGCATGGCGGGGCCGGCCTCCACGCCCGCCATGTCGAGGAAGGTCTGGGCGAAGTCGAGGTTGCTCACCATCGTCTCCACGACGCTGCCCGCCGCGACCTGGCCGGGCCAGCGCATGAGGAAGGGCATTCGCAACGATTCCTCATACATGAAGCGCTTGTCGTACCAGCCGTGATCGCCGAGGAAGAACCCCTGATCCGACGTGTAGACCACCACCGTGTTCCCGGCCAGCCCTTCCCGGTCGAGGTACTCGAGCACGCGCCCGACGTTGTCGTCGATCGCGGCGACACAGCGCAGGTAGTCCTTGATGTACCGCTGGTAGAGCCAGTGCTTGCGTCCAGCGGCGTCCAGGCCCTCCGGCACCTCGGCCTTGACGTCGGTGAACGTCAGGTCGCGGTCGATGCGCATCTTCGCGTTCTTCGCCGCCTCGGAGCGATTGCGGTAGTCATCGTCGAAGGTGGGCGGGATGGGGATGTCGATGTCGTCGTAGAGGTGGGCGTGCGCCTCGTCCGGCTCCCACGGCCGGTGGGGCGCCTTGTGATGCACCATCAGCATGAACGGGCGCTCACGGTCCCGCGCGTCCAGCCAGTCGAGCGAGAAATCGGTGATGAGGTTGGTGACGTAGCCCTCGAACCGCGTCAGGTCGCCATCGACGTAGAACTCGGGATCGTGATAGAGCCCCTGGTCGGGCAGGATCGACCAGCGGTCGAACCCGGTCGGATCGGCGTTCCCACCATGCCCCAGGTGCCATTTCCCGAAGATCGCCGTCTGGTATCCCGCCGCCTGCAACCGCTTCGGGAAGGTATCCTGCCGCCCGTCGATCTCGTCGGAGAGCGTCAGCACGCCGTTCAGGTGGCTGTGCAAGCCGGTCAGGATGGTCGCCCGGCTGGGCGCGCAGAGCGCGTTCGTGCAGAAGCAGTTGTCGAAGCGGGCGCCCTCGGCAGCAATGCGGTCGATGTGCGGTGTCTCGTTGATGACGCTGCCGTAGGCGCCGATCGCGTGCGCGGCGTGGTCGTCGCTCATGATGAAGACGATGTTGGGTTGCGGACCATTGGGTGTGGACATGGATTCTCTCGTTCTTCCGCGCGATACATCATCCGGGAATCGCCACTCCCGGGATCGCGTCACGGCTCGTCGTCGTCCGGTTTCAGCTCCAGCGAGAAGCCGTCGAAGTCCCAGCCGGATACGCTGCCGCGCCGCCAGTCCGGGGGCCGGCCATCCACCACCTCCGCCACGCCGGCAGCCATGCGTGGCAGCATCTCCGGCGCGATGGGACACGCGTTGTGCGACGGCAGGACCATCCGCAGGTCCGGCGCAAACGTCGCCAGCCGGGCCAGTGACCGCTGGTAGGCCGGCAGGTCGTCTGCTGCATAGACATAGAGCGCCCCGGCATAGGCGACATCGGTGCTGAAGAGCAGGCCATTCGCCCGGTCGAGCAGGGAGATCCCGCCCGGCGAATGCCCCGGTCCGTGGATCACCTCCAGCGTCCGTCCCCCGAGCGCGATCGTCTCGCCATCGGCCAGCAAGTGGGTGGCGTGGCTTGGCGGGATGGCGATCGTCTCCGCCGTCACCCCGTCCGGGAGCGGCCCGCTGAGGTGCTCACGCGCGAACCAGGGCCGGAGCACCGCGTTGGGCGCCCCGGCCTCCAGGTCGGCCGCCTCCGCCGGATGAATCGCGATCTCGGCGAACAGGTGATTGCCGCCGATGTGGTCCCAGTGGGCATAGCTGTTCACGACCGAGATCGGCAGGTTGGTCAGCGACTCCGCCACGGCGCGGATGTCCGCCACGCCCATGCCCGTATCGAGCAGGATGGCGCGGTCCGCTCCCGCGATCAGGAACGACTTGACCCGCTCCTCATGGAGCGGCTCCTCGATCGTCCAGACCCCGGGATCGGTTTCCCGCACCGTGAACCAGTCCTGGAGAAGGTCCGTGTCGCTCATCGGCTAGATCGCGGCGATGGCGTCGCCCATCTGGCGGATCGCCCGTTCCAGGACCGGGCGCGGCATCGCCAGGTTGAAGCGCACGCACCGCTTGCCGACCTCGCCGCAGGCGCTGCCGTCGGTGATCGCGACGTGCGCCTCCTCCCGGAAGAACGCGCCGAGGTCGCCATCCAGTGGCGTCTCCTCGAAGTCGATCCAGGCGAGGTAGGTCCCTTCCGGCATCGCGTAGCGCGCGCCCGGAAGGTGCTCCTCGATCAGGCGTCCGAGCAGCTTGCGGTTGCCATCCAGATAGTCGATCACCTCGTCGAGCCAGGGACGCCCCTCGTTGTAGGCCGCGATCGAAGCCACGACGCCAAGCGTCGAGGCGCCGTGGGCGAAGGCGCCGGCCGTCCTCCAGATCTCGGCATCGACGTCGTTCGAGATCACGAACTGGGCGCACTTCAGGCCGGCGATGTTCCACGCCTTGGTGGCGGCGATCGCCGTGACCGTGTGGCCGGCGGCGACCTCGTTCACCGAGGCGTACGGGACGTGCGTATGTCCCTTGTAGACCAGCGGCGCATGGATCTCGTCGGAGAAGACACGGCCATTGTGGCGCGCGACAACCTCCGAGATAGCCTCCATCTCGTCGCGACGCAGCACTCGCCCAATCGGGTTGTGCGGGTTGCAGAGGATGAGCAGGCCACCGCCATCGGCGAATGCCCGATCGATGCCCTCCAGGTCGTAGGACCACGCGCCATCCTCGAAGCGCATCGGCACCTCGATCACCTCGCGTCCGTGCAATGCCGGGATGCTGAGGAACGGCATGTAGGCGGGCGTCGGGATGATGATCTTCGAGCCGGCGCGGCTGAAATGCTCGATCGCCGTCTGCATCCCGGCCAGCACCTCGGAGATCACGGAGATCCGCTCGGCCGGAATGTACC
>JBQCJS010000038.1:0-3488 GCA_051952485.1 Thermomicrobiales bacterium
CACGCCGACCGCCACCGCGATCGTCAGGAACGGAATGATCTTGGCCAGCATCCCCCACTTGCGGCGAGTCGCCTCCGGCGATTCGTCGAAGTACCCGTGGTCCACCAGCTCCTGGTAGTACCCGTCGTGGATCTCCTGCTCGTCGAGGCGGAAGGTCTGCTGGACCTGCTGCATCGAGACCGATGTGCCAACGTCCGCGCCGTCGCCGAAGATCGCGCGCAGGAGCACCTGCTCCGACGCGCCGACCGAATCGGGAGCGGCCTTGAGGGTGAAGTGCATGGTGGTCGCGGCGAGCGGATCGTTGTCCGGTTTCTTCTCCTCGATGGCGATCACCCCCCGGTTCCCGAGGTCCACGATCGAGGAGATGACATCGCGCGGTTGCACCGTCTCGTCGATCAGCACGCCCGCCGCACCGGGACGGAGGTCATCGGGTGGTTCCGCCAGGTAGTCCGCCACCGGACCGACCTGCGGATCGCGACCCCGGGTGTACCACAGCCCGTAGAGACCGATGCCGCCGCCGATCGCCAGGATGCCGCCGGCCGCGAAGAGGATGGTCCCCGCGATATCGCTCCGGAGCTGCGCGTCCTCGCGTTCCTTGCGGACCTGGTCGTCGCGGATCTGCCAGTCCTGGACAGTGGCGCTGGTGATGGGCGGGAACTGGAGGCGGATCTCGAAATCGTCCCCCTCCGTGAGGTTGGTCTTCGTCCAGGTGAAGGTCTCGCCATCGCTGCTCGCGATCGCCGGCGTCGCCACGTAGGTCTCACCCACGTTCCTGGGCAGCGTGACGGTGACCGTGGCCTCCTCGATCGGTGCGATATTCGTCACATCGGAGCTGATCGCCGTCCACCAGAGCTGCTGGTTCGCGGGATCGATGTCGGTGTAGACGCGGAGTCCGTCGATGACATCGTATTCGAGCACGATGAGCCGGACCTCATCCTGGACGGACACCGTGCGGTCGAACGCGTAGTCGATCTCCAGGGTGCTTCCGGTCTTGTTGGCAGTGAAGGTCCCTGCCTCCTGATCGTAGGCGGAGGCGCGCACCTGGGTCGCGGGCACCGGCGTGCCGTTGGCGCTGTCCGCGATGGAGACCTTCACATTCTCGATATCGCCGACGTTCGCCAGCGGGATGTTCGCGAACCCGTGCGAGAACTGCCCGTCGAACCGCACCACCTGGCGCTCGACCACATGCACGGTACCGTTCGCCTGGACATCGAGATTGACGTCGTAGCGCTCCCACGTCACCGAGGAGGCGGCGCCCGCGTCACGAATCGGCGCCACCGCGACCAGCAGCGCGAGGAACGGCAGCAGCAACGCCGCGACTCGCCATCCACGTCCCCGGATCGACCATCGAGACCTCGTCATTCGCACGCGTCCCTTCGACTACTGCGGACAGGGGATGCCCGCCGGTGAGCTCTCTCGCATGGGTGAGTATCGCACGCGCCATCACCTGCCACGAAGCGGTCGCCGCCCGTTCGTTGCAGAAACGCTCGACCCGGACGCCCTGTTCCCCGGTGGTACAATCGAGACTGCATCTCGCCCGTTTCGATCCGAGTGACAGACCCATGCTTCCAGTTCCCGACCACACCCATCATCACGATCATCCGGTCCCGGCGCCGCTCACCCGGCGGTCCGTGGAGGACATCCTCTCCCAGCATGGCTACCGGCTCACCGGTCCCCGCGCCACGATCGTGGAGACGATGCTCCAGTACGACCGGCCGTTCACCGCCGAGCAACTCGTCGCCGCCCTGCGCCCGGCGGACGCCGCATCCGACACCCGCCAGATCGGCCGCGCCACGGTCTACCGCACGCTGGAGATCCTGGCCTCGGTCGACGTGCTCACCCGGCTGATCCAGGCGGATGGGCATCCCGCGTACGTCTGGGATACCCCCGGCCATCGCCATCACCTCGTCTGCACCGGGTGTGGCACGGCGGTCTCCTTCACCTCCTGCCCGGTCAACGAGATCGTCTCCACCCTCACGCGGGAGACGGACTTCGTGATCCAGGATCACATGCTGGAAGTCTTCGGCCTCTGCCCGAAGTGCCAGGCCTCCGGCCAGCCCGCCACGCTGTAGCCCCGGCGCTATTGACACAAAGTCTCACGAATGCTAGCCTCCACCTGCGATCCTTCCACCAGGCTGGACGTGGACGCCCATCCGTCGCGCCATCTCCCCGTCAGGTCCCCTCGTGAACGTCCAGCAGCACGCTCCTCTCCCCATCGATCCGCCATGCCCACCGGGCGAAGCCGTGATCCGCGCCGAGCATCTCTCGATCCACTACGATCGCCGGCCGGCCCTCGACGATGTGTCCATCACCTTCGCCCCCCGCGAGCGGATCGCGGTCATCGGCCCGAACGGGGCGGGCAAGAGCACCCTGCTCAAGGCCATCGCGGGGATGCTGCCGCCTTCCCACGGCGAGATCATGCTGAACGACAGGCCACTGGCCGGCACCGATCCGCGCATCACCTACGTTCCCCAACGCGCCGGCGCCGACTGGACCGTCCCGATCTCCGTCCTGGATGTCGTCCTGCTCGGCATGGCGCGCACCACACCCCGCTGGCGCCGCTTCGGGGCGACGGAGCGCACCCGCGCCCACGATGCCCTGCGCGACGTGGCGATGGACCATCTCGCGGACGTGCAGATCGGCTCCCTTTCCGGCGGGCAGCAACAGCGTGTCTTCCTGGCCCGGGCGCTGGTGCAGTGCAGTGACATCCTGCTGCTCGACGAGCCCTTCGCCGGGGTCGACATCCCGACCCAGGAGACCTTCATCCAGGTCTTCGACCAGTTGACCGCGCGTGGCGCCACGATCGTCTTCGCCACCCACGACCTGCTCCAGGCGCAGGAGGCGGCGAGCCGTGCGGTCCTCCTCAATCGTTCCATCATCGCCGATGGCCCCCCCGCGGAGGCGATGACCCCGGCGAACCTCGCCCGCACCTTCGGTGGCGAGGTCATGGTGCTCCCCGTCGCCACCGGCGTGGTGCCCACCGCCGATCCGGAGTTCGCGCTGCGATGATGGACACCATCCTCACCCCGTGGCAGCACGGGTTCATGCAACATGCCTTCATCGCCATCATCATGGTCGGCATCATCTGCGGGATCACCGGGGTCTTCGTCACGCTGCGGGGCATGGCCTTCCTCGGCGACGCCCTCTCCCACGCCATCTTCCCGGGCGTGGTCATCGCCTTCATCACCGGCGGCAACTTCCTGGTCGGCGCCCTCATC
The DNA here is from genome assembly GCA_051952485.1 of Thermomicrobiales bacterium. Classification (GTDB taxonomy): domain Bacteria; phylum Chloroflexota; class Chloroflexia; order Thermomicrobiales; family UBA6265; genus JASGDN01. The sequence goes on from JBQCJS010000038.1 coordinate 3,219, forward strand.
GCCGCGCTGATCGTCTCGCTGGGGATCGGCGCGGTGACGCAGAACGGGCGCATCAACAACGACACGGCGATCGGCGTCTTCTTCGTCGGCGCCTTCGCGCTCGGCATCGCCCTGCTCTCGCTCCAGAAGTCGTACGTGCGGGACCTGAACGCCTTCCTGCTCGGCTCCATCCTGGGGGTCAGTCCCAGCGATCTCCGCCTCATCGCGATCGTCGGGGCGCTGGTGCTCGGCATCATCTTCTGGTTCCGGCGCGAACTGACCATGGTCTCC
>JBQCJS010000039.1:0-2607 GCA_051952485.1 Thermomicrobiales bacterium
CTGGCGAGCCGGCTCGGCATCGGCGTCGGCACGGTGACGAAGGCGTATGCCGAAGCGGAGCGCCTCGGCCTGCTGACGAGCGCGGTCGGGCGCGGCACCTTCGTCGCGGCATCCACCCGCTCCCTGCACCCGGAGCCGTGGCCCTCCGAGGCCGCGTCCGATGCGCCGACCATGCCAGCCGGCCCGGTCGACCTCTCGCTGAACCTGCAGAACCTCGCCTTCGCGGCCCCGAGGATCGGCGATGCCCTGGCGCGGCTGCGCCTGCGGCTCGATCTCGCGGAGACGCTGGGGGTCGCGCCGCCCGTCGGGTTCCCCCATCACCGGCAGGCGCTCGCGGCCTGGTTCCGCCGCGTCACTCCGTTCGCGGCGCTCGACTGGTCCAACCTCCTGATCACGACCGGAACCCAGCAGGCGATGTCGCTGATCGTCGGCCTGCTGGTCCGGCCCGGCGATGTGGTGCTGATGGAGCCGGCGACGTTCAGTGGCTTCCGGGCGGTGGTCGATGCGCGGGGTGGCCGCTGCGTCGGGGTGGCGATGGACGGCGAGGGCATCCGGCCCGACGCCCTCGAACGGGCGATCGCGGAGACGGGCAGCCGCCTGCTCTACCTCATGCCGACGTTGCAGAACCCGACGACGCGCACGATGTCCCGCGCCCGCCGGGAGGAGATCGCGCGCATCGTCCGCGCCCACGACCTGATGGTGCTGGAGGACGACGTCTACGGCCCGCTGGCCTTCCCGCACGGCACGGCGCCCGACCTCGCCCCGATCGCCATGCTCGCGCCGGAGCGGACGTTCTACGTCTCCAGTGCGTCGAAGGCCATCGCGATGGGCCTGCGCGTGGGCGTGCTGCACGCGCCGACGGAGGGCTGGTTCACGCGGCTGGAACAGGCGATCCGGGTCGATTGCTACGCGGCGAGCAGCCTGTCGCCGATGCTGGTCTGCCAGCTGATCGCGGACGGCACGGCGGACGAGATCCTCCAGGCGGTGACGCAGGAGGCGGTGTCGCGGATGGCGCTGGCGGAGCGGATGCTGGGCGCCGCGATCGAGGTCCCGTCCTTCCCCTCCAGCCTGCACGCCTGGATGCCGATGCCGGAGTTGCAGGCGGAACGGGTGCTGAACGGGGCGTTGCGGCGCGGGGTGATCCTGACCCCGCCCTCCAGCTTCATCGTGGATGGCGGCCTGGTGTCGGGGTTGCGGCTCTGCCTGAACGCGGTGAGCCGGCCGGACCTGGAGCGGGCGCTGCGGGGGGTGCGCAGCGCCCTCGCCGACGAGATCGTGCCCAGCCGCATGGCGATCGTGTAGCATCCCGCCGCCAATACGGATGTTCGCATTCCCGTAGATGCGGCCCTTGTGGCCGCCTGACGTCGCATGCGAACGGTCCTGAGTACGGAAAACGTGTCACGCAATCCACGGCGGCCCCCACCACACGGGCCGCATCGACGAAAGGACTTATCCCTCGTTCCGGCGCTTCGCGAGCCACCGCCACGGATTGCGCTCGATGTAGAGGCGTTTTGCCGCGAGGTCGCGATCATCGCGGACGATGTGTTCGTAATAGTCCTCGAGCCAGAAATACCGGTCGTACGGCGGCCATCCGGCCTCTCGCACACCAGCGATGTAGCGTGTCGTGGTGAGGCTCTTGAAGGCGCCAATCACCCGGCCCAGGCTCACATTCGCCGGCGGCTCGGTGCCCTCGAAGAGCGTGAGGAGGCCGTGGAGGTGATCGGGCATCACGATCCATGCGTCCAGAACCACCGAAGGGAATCGTTCCGGCAGGGATTGCCACGTCTCGTCGACCATCACGCCGATATCCGAGAGGTGCATTCCCTCGTCGTCGACAGAGCCGAACAGCGGACGCGGTCGATGGAGACGAATCGTCACCCAGTACGGTCCGGGAGCGGTGTAGTCGTACGTCGGGAGTCGCTTCTGACTCCGACGACGCTGGGATGGACGATCCATCGCGGGCCTCCGTCATTGGGGGCGTCAGCATCCTCGTAGACGCGGCCCTTGTGGCCGCCTATCACACCATGCACACCATCTCGACATCGGGAGACATCCCATGCTACCCCAAGGCGGCCACAAGGGCCGCGTCTACGGGATTACAGAACATCGTGTCGGCAGGATAAACGCCCGGACATGCTGGATTCAATCCGTGCCCGCGTAGCGCAGGCCGATACCCAATTCATTCACCCCCGACCGATAGGGTGTCAAACCTTTCGCGAACCACCAGCCCTTGTGGTGGATGCCGCCGTGGGTAGCATGGGCGAAGCCCTCCATTCGAGACGCGCGTCATGCACTGTCCAGCGGCCACAAGGGCCGCATCTACGAGGATGCGACATTTCGTACTGGCAGTCCGCCTACTTATCCCAGACGACGGACGAGCGGAAGTAGGGCAGGCCCAGCGTCTCCCAGATGCCCGCCTGCGCCGCCAGCCGGGGTGCGTAAGCCGCCCACCCGAAGTCCGGCCCCGCCGTCTCAGGCGACCATCCCTTCTCCATCAGGCCGGGCAGGCGCGGCAGCAGGAGGAAGAGCAGGTCGTCGAAGCTCGCGACCGATTCGCACCAGATCGCCGCCTCGATCCCCGCCATCCGCTCCGGCGACAGCTCCGGG
>JBQCJS010000040.1:0-10434 GCA_051952485.1 Thermomicrobiales bacterium
CAACAGCCCGATGGCGGCTGGCCCTCGCCGTATGGCGACGCCTGGCGCCCCTGGATCACGGCGACGGCCTTCACGAGCCTCGCATTCCTGAGGGATATGTCGCTCGAGTAGCGCGGGTTCGTCAGTCCACCGCCTCGGCCGCGGCGGCGATCGCAGCTTCGAGCTGCGCCATCGCCGCAGATCCCGCTGTTCGGCGCGAGGCCGAGGCACGGTCCGCCTCCAGGTCCGCTCGCTCCGACGCCAGCCATTCCCGCGTCGGGGCCGAAGCCGCCGACCCGAGCACCGCCCGCCGCTCCAGGTAGCGACGCGGCGCGAGATAACGGCCCAGCGTCTCCATCTCGACCTTGATCTCCCGGCCGATGGTCAGCATCGCCGCCGAGTCGATCATGTCCTGCTGGATGCCGCTTACCTCCAGTCGCTGCTCCTGCAACTGGCGCAGCACCATCGCTGCGATCGCCCGCGCCGCCGATGGCGGAATCCCCTCCTCCGCCATGAGGAAGGAGGCCAGGTCGCCACCGGTGGTGTAGGCCCGTCCCGCCCGGTTGCCGAGATAGGCGCGGTTGATCGCCAGTCCCTCCGCCAGCAGCGCGCGCGCCTCCCCCAGCGTCGCCGGCACCTCGGCCGCCAGCGCCCGGGCCGCATCGAGCAGGCCATCGGCCATGCCGCCAACGGGGCCGTATCCCGCGTCCCGCAACCGCAGCACGAGCGCCCGGGCGCGGTCCTCGATCGCCGTCATGCGCTGGATCAGGAGGTCGATCGGCTCCGGGATCGCCACCAGCGGGTTCGAGGCCTCCACCGTCACCTGCCACGATTCGGAGAGCAGGAAACTGTCGGGATCGGACCGCATCCACGCCCCGAGTTCGCGCAGGAAGCGACGCACCGGGGCCACGGCCGACGCCATCGCCTCCGCCGCCTCGATCACGTCCTCGACCGACATCACGGCATCCAGCGTGTTCCCGACCGGCGACGCGAATCCGAGGAGGTCTGCCTGCCGTTCCCGGTCGAGGGCAAGGATCTCGCCGGCCAGCATCCCGGCCCCCAGCGGCGACCGGTCGATCGCCGCCCGTGCCCGCTCCAGCCGGCCGGTGGCCGTCCGCATGGGCACGATGACCCCACCGAGGAGATGCCCGAGGTTGGTCGGTTGCGATGCGCGATTGCCCGCGAAGGCTGGCATGATCGTCGGGACATGCGACTCCGCGAGCGCGACCAGCGCGGCCCGCAGCTCAAGCACGGCGGCGATCGCCGTGTCCAGGGCATCCCACCACGCCAGGCGGACAATCGTCGCCAGCCATTCCTCCCGCGCCAGCCCGAGCGTGGCCGCTCCGGCCAGTTCCGGCGGCGTGAGGGAATCGACCCGCGCCACGAGGGCGTCGAGCATCGGGCGGGCGGAAAGCTCCGGGCCGGTGGCGAGGGCGGAGCGCGCGGCGTCCAGTGCCCGGGCGAGCGCGTCGAAACCGTGCCCGTCGATCACGCCCTGCTCCTGCAGTATCAGGAGATGCGCCGCCAGGACCATCCCCGCGAGATCGACGGGAGCGGGGCCGGGTTCACCGGATCTCGCCGTGCCGGCCGGGACATCGGCGATCGCCTGCTGCGCGAGCCCGGCGAGGGAGACGATCGAGTGTGGGGCGCGTTGGTTGGCCTGCATTCCTGATTCCTGCGCTGCGCGTCGGCGTCCCAGGGGTTCGCCATCCCGAAGACCGGTGCGGGATGACGATGGGAACGGCATTCGGATGCCAATGATAGGCGCTGGCGCCGAGCCGGGATCGTCCGGAGGCGGGTTTGGCTCGCGCCCGCCCGAAACCAATCGCCCACCGCCCCGGTTGTGCCAGGCGGCCAACCCGCTCCGGCATCCCCTCCTCGCACGCCAGTGGACGTAACTGGTACTATCGGGGTAATCCCATCCGCGGGAGGCTTCCGTGCGCAACAACCGATGGGCTGGGAAACGCGGTTCCATGGCCACGATGTGCGTGGACGTGCAGTGAGGAGAGAGCTCGATGTCGAAGGATTCGTTGATGACCGCCCGTATCGATCGTCGCAAGCTCGTGGTCGGCGCAGCCGGCGCGGCGCTGGCTGCTCCCATCCTCGCGCAGGGCCTCACGCCGGTCGCCGCCCAGGACGGCAGCGGCGTCACCCTCACCCTCGTGACGGACACCGCAGGCATCGGCGACCAGAGCTTCAACGACATGGCGAAGAAGGGCGGCGATGATGCCGTTGCCCAGTTCGGCATCACGCTCAACGTCCTCGAAAGCCAGACCGCTGCCGACTACGTGCCGAACCTGACCCAGGCCGCCGAGTCCGGCACGCTCACCGCCGCCATCGGCTTCCTGCTCACCGATGCCGTGAACGAGGTCGCCCCGACCTATCCGGACTCCAAGTTCATGCTGCTCGACTCCGTGGCCGATCCGGAGAACGTCGCCTCCGTCACCTTCAAGGAGAACGAAGGCTCGTTCCTCGCCGGCGTGCTCGCCGCGATGGAGACGAAGACCGGCAGCCTCGGGTTCGTCGGCGGCGTCCGCATCCCGCCCGTCATCCGCTACGAGGTCGGCTTCGTCGCCGGCGCCAACTCGGTGAAGCCGGGCATCGATATCGCCATCGCCTACGCTGACAGCTTCGAGGACCCGGCGCTGGGCAAGGAACTCGCGCTCGCCCAGTACAACAAGGGCGCGGACATCCTCCAGCAGGCCGCCGGCCGCACCGGCGTCGGCCTCTTCGATGCCGCCAAGGAGAAGGGCGCGGGCTTCTGGGTCATCTCCGGTGATGCCGACCAGGCGCACCTCGGTCCGGACAACCAGCTCGCCGCCGTCTCCAAGCGGATCGACAACGCCATCGTCCGCGTGGTGCAGGAAGTCATCGACGATTCCTTCAAGGGCGGCGTCCAGGACCTCGGCATCGCCGAGGGCGGCATGGACCTCATCGCCTACAACGCCAGCGTCTCCGAGGAGGCCAAGGCCGCGGTGGAGTACTACAAGAAGCTGATCGCCGACGGCACCCTCAAGACGCCGACGGACGACGACACGCTGAAGGCGTATCTCGAAGCACCGACGCTGTACGAAGGCGGCTCCGCCACCCCTGGCGCGTCGCCGTCGTCCTCGCCGGTGGCTTCCCCGGTCGGCTAGTCCTCACACGCGACGCCGGTGCTGGCGGGGCGATCACCGATGATCGCCCCGCCCCCGGCGTCGCTCGTTCCCGGGGAGACTCGTGGCCACATCCACCGCTCCTGGTTCCACGCCCGCCCCCGCATCGGGAGACAGGCCACTCGCGGTCGACATGGAGGGAATCGTCAAGCGGTTCCCCGGTGTCGTCGCGAACGATGGCATCACCCTGAAGGTCCGCCAGGGGGAGATCCATGCCCTCCTGGGCGAGAATGGCGCGGGCAAGTCCACCCTCATGAACATCCTCTTCGGCCTCTACGCGCCGGATGAGGGCGAGATCCGCATCGACGGCAGCCCGGTTCACTTTTCCGGCCCCCGCGACGCGGTCGAAGCCGGCCTCGGCATGGTGCACCAGCACTTCATGCTCATCCCCCGCTTCACGGTGACGGAGAACGTCATCCTGGGCAACGAGGGAGCGGGGCTCTCGCTCGACCGGGGCGCGGCGGCCAGCAAGGTCGCCGAGATCGCACGATCCTATGGCCTCGCCGTCGATCCGAACGCCCGCGTGCAGGACATCCCGGTGGGCCTCCAGCAGCGTGTGGAGATCCTGCGGGCGCTCTACCAGGGCAGCCGCATCCTCATCCTGGACGAGCCGACCGCCCTCCTGACTCCGCAGGAGGTGGACGACCTCTACGGCATCCTCCGGCGGCTGAAGGAGGGCGGCACCACGGTCATCTTCATCACCCACAAGCTGCGTGAGATCGCCGCGATCAGCGACCGCGTGACCGTCATCCGCCGCGGCAAGACCATCGGCACGGTCGACACCGCCGCCAGCACCGGCGCCCAGCTCGCCGAGATGATGGTCGGGCGGGAGGTCCTGCTGCGCGTCGAGCGTCCGCCCGCCACGCCGGGCGAGACCATGCTCGGGCTCGAAGGCATCGTCTGTACCGGCGCCAACGGCCAGGCCGCGCTCGATATCGCCTCGCTCGACCTGCGACGTGGTGAGATCCTCGGGATCTGCGGGGTGGAAGGCAACGGCCAGACGGAACTGGTGGAGGTCCTTTCCGGCCTGCGCAAGCCCGACCGGGGACGCCTGATGACACAGGGCCGGGACATCGCGGGAAAGGACCCGAACGCCTTCCGGGAGGCCGGGATCTCGTACATCCCCGAGGACCGTCACGGCCGCGGCCTCGTCCTCGACTTCCCGCTCTGGGAGAACACCCTGCTCGGGAACACCAATCGCCGGAGTTTCGCCAGTGGCGGCATCGTGAAGGGCGGCGCCATCCGCGCGCTCACCCGCCGCCTGATGGACGCGTTCGATGTGCGCGCCCCGAATCCGCAGACGCCCGCCCGCGCACTCTCCGGCGGCAACCAGCAGAAGCTCATCATTGCCAGGGAACTGGAGCGCGATCCCGATATCCTGCTCGCCATCCAGCCCACCCGGGGTCTCGATGTCGGCGCCATCGAGTTCGTCCATCGCAAGATCGTCGAGACCCGCGATGCCGGGAAGGCCGTCCTCCTGCTCTCCTTCGACCTCGACGAGATCCTCGATCTCAGCGACCGCATCGCGGTCCTCTATCAGGGACGCATCGCGGGGGAGTTCCTGAGCGGACAGGTCTCGCGCACCGAGCTCGGCCTCTTCATGGGCGGGCGCACCAACGAGGAGCATGGCCATGCTGTCCAACCAGCGACTGCGTAGATCGCTTACCGGTGTCCTGACCTCGGTCGCGGCCATCGTGGCGGCCCTGCTGGTCGGGGCGGTCGTGATCATGCTCGCCGGCAGCGATCCGCTCAAGGCCTACAATGGCCTGCTCGATGGCTCGATCCGGGGAAAGCGCGCGATCGGCGAGACGCTGGTCTACTCCTCGCCGCTCATCCTCGGGGGTCTCGCCTTCGCAATCGCTGCCAAGGCCGGTCTCTTCAACATCGGGATCGAGGGCCAGCTCGTGATGGGCGGCTTCGCGGCGGCGCTGGTCGGCGCCTGGGGCCTCGACCTGCCGCCGGTGCTCTACCTGCCCCACTGCCTCCTGGCGGCGATCGTCGCGGGCGGCATCTGGGGCATGATCCCGGGCTTCCTCCGCGCAAAGACCGGGGCGCATGAGGTCATCTCGACCATCATGCTGAACTATCTCGCCTTCCGGCTTATCACCTATCTCGTCCAGAAGGGCGGGTCCTGGCTGCCCGTCGATCCCGCGCTCCAGGCCACGAACAAGGTCGATCCCGCCGCCCGCCTCCCGAAGATCCTCGATGGCACGCGCGTTCACGCCGGTATCCTCATCGCCCTCGGCTGCGCCATCCTGCTCTGGTTCGTGCTGACGAAGACGACCTTCGGGTACAAGGTCCGCACGGTCGGCCTCTCGCGCGGGGCGTCGGACTACGGCGGCATCAAGTGGGGGCTCACCGTCACCCTGGCGATGACGATCTCCGGCGCACTCGCTGGACTCGCGGGCGCCGGGGAATCGCTCGGCCTCCAGGGGCGCCATCTCGCGGCACCACCGGGCTATGGCTACACCGCCATCGCCGTCGGGCTGGTCGGCCAGAACAATCCGCTCGGCATCGTGCTTTCCGGCCTCCTCTTCGGGGCGCTCAGTGCCGGATCGTCGCAGATGCAGGCCCAGGCCCACGTTTCCAAGGAGATCGTGGCGGTGCTGCAGGGGCTGATCATCCTCGCGGTCGCCGCGACGTCGGTTGCCGGACGCCTCTCCTTCTTCCAGCGATTCTCGCGCCCGCCGTCTTCCGGCGGCGATCGCGCCTCCGACGTCGGGACCGCCCCCGAGGTCGAGATCCCCGCGAAACCCTCCGCCGTCGTCTAGCCGTCGCTGCCGCGCCGTCGCCACCTGCATTCGAGAAGGGAAGCCGGAAGTGGGAGACTTCTTTACCATCGCCCTGGTGACCGCCATCCTGCGGACTACCACACCACTCCTGTTCACCGCGCTCGGGGGCCTGCTCTCGGAGCGATCCGGTGTCATGAACATCGGCCTCGAAGGCATGATGCTGATCGGCGCCTTCTTTGCGGTGGCCGGCACCCACTGGACGGGAAGCCCCTGGCTGGGGCTCGTCTTCGCGGTGGTGGCCGCCGGCGCGACGGGCGCGGTCCATGCCGTGTGGTGCATTGCCTTCCGCGCCAACCAGATCGTGGCGGGCACCGCGATCAACCTCATCGCCGGTGGCCTCACGGCGTTCATGGTCCAGACGATCTGGGGCAAGGCCGGTGGCAGCGATTACGTCACCCGGCTGCCCACGCTCGCCAGCGGCATCAGCATCCTCCTGCCGCTCGCCTTCATCCTCGTCCCCATCGTGCAGTGGTTTCTCTTCACCACCAAGCCGGGCCTTCACATCCTCGCGGCCGGCGAACAGCCCCAGGCCGCCGAGAGTGTCGGGATCGACGTCAATCGCTATCGCTACGCCGCCGTGATCGTCGGCGCCATGTTCGCCGGGCTTGGCGGGGCCTTCCTCTCGATCGGCGATCTCTCCTACTTCACGCTGGACATGACGGCCGGACGCGGGTTCATCGCGCTGGCGGCCGTGATCTTCGGCGGCTGGATGCCGTTCGGCGTGCTCGGCGCGACCCTGCTCTTCGGCACGGCGCAGGCGGTCCAGATCCAGGGGCAGGCGACCCCGGGCTTCCCGATCTCCTCCGATCTGCTCGTCGCGCTCCCCTACCTGCTGACCCTCGTCGCCATCACCGGCCTCGTCCGTTCGGGCCAGGCGCCGGCGGGGCTCGGCAAGCACGCCGTATCGCATTGACAAGCCGACACCAAGAACAACATTTGCACCGGAGGCGTTCATAGTAGAATGGTCATACCCTGAGGGGAGGGCCTGGGAGCACGTGTTCTGTCGCCCCGGAGAGCACAACGCGCATGCGCGTGAAGGTAGAGAACATATGGCTGATACCGTGCGGGTAGTCGTGGTGGAAATGGAGCCGATCTCGCGGCGGGGCCTGGTGGGGGTCCTGCAGGAAGCGAACGGCATCGAGGTGGTCGGCAGCGCATCGACGGCGTCGGACGCGTTCAATCTCATCGATGACGCATCACCGGACGTCGCGCTCGTGGGAACGACAATCGCCGATTTTCCCGGACTCGCGATGGCGACGGAAGTCCGACGACGCTATCCAGCCGTTCCCACCATCATCGTGACCGCCCTGGAGAGCGATGACGAACTCTTCGGCGCGATCCGGGCCGGAGCGGCGGCCTACTGCGGTCACGACATCTCCGAGCAGACCCTGATCGACCTCACCCAACGCGCCGCGCGGGGTGAATACGTCATCAACGAGCAGCTCCTCAGCAAGCCCTATGTCGCGGCCCGGGTGCTCGATCAGTTCCGGGTGAACGCCTCCGGCGATGTCGAACTCTCGAACGCCTTCATGCCGCTCACCGACCGCGAGCTGGAGATCCTCCGGAAGGTGAGCGAGGGCCTCACCAACGCCGAGATCGGGTATGCCCTCGGCATCAGCGCCCAGACGGTGAAGAACCACGTCACCTCGATCCTCCGCAAGCTGGCCGTGAACGACCGCACCCAGGCCGTGGTCACGGCCCTCCGGCGAGGGTGGCTCACCATCGATGGCACCGCACCCGGCTCCGAGGGGAACGGTGTCACCCCGACCCCGACCTCCTACCTCGGACGCAACAACTAGCGACCGGCTCCCAGCCTGACCGACAGCCCGGACCGCGACATCGTGCGGTCCGGGCTTCGTCGTCCGCGCTGCATCCCTTGACGGAATCCCGCAACACCGACACCATACGCGGAGATCATCGCGAACTGAGTCTCGTTCGCACGGGTGGGTCATGTCCCGGCCCGGGCGACGGCTGAACCTTCGGAAAGGGGTGCTCCTCATGGTCATGAGCAAGATGGTGGGCGCAACGGTCAAGCGCAAGGAAGACCCCCGCCTCATCACCGGCTCCTCCACGTACGTCGACGACATCCCGCTTCCCGGCTGCCTGCATGCGGTCATCGCCCGCAGTCCCTACGCCCACGCGATCCTGAACGGCGTCGATACCGAGGCTGCCTCCCAGGCGCCGGGCGTGGTGGTCGTCATCACCGCCGAGGACCTCCCCCACTACATGAAGAGCGCCGAACTCGAAGGGGTCGGCGAGACCTCCGGCGAGGAGGAGGGGGACGGTGATGACGACAAGATCACCGTTCCGCCCATCCCTCCCCTGGCGAAGGGCAAGCTGCGCTTCGTCGGCGAGCCGGTGGCTGTCGTGGTCGCCGAGACGCGCGCGCAGGCCGTCGATGCGACGGAACTGATCGACTTCGATGTGGAGTTGCTCGATCCGGTCGTCGATGTCTATGCCGCGATGGAGGATGGCGCGCCGCTCGTCCACGACGGCGTGAAGCACAACATCGGCGGCCGGCTCGGCGGGCCGCGTGGCGGCGATGTCGATGCCGCCTTCGCGTCCGCCCCGGTCACGGTCAAGCAACGCATCCGCAGCCAGCGCCTGAATGCCGTGCCGATGGAGCCGCGCGCCGTCGCGGCCACCGTCGACCCGCTCACCCGCGGACTCGTCGTCTGGACCTCCACCCAGGCGCCCCACTGGAACCGCAATGGCATCGCCGAGGCATTGGGCCTCAGCCAGAACCAGGTCCGCTGCATCGCGCCGGAGGTCGGCGGCGGCTTCGGCCAGAAGATCGGGGCCTACCAGGAGGACTTCCTCGTGGCCGCGCTTGCCTACAAGCTGAAGCGGCCCGTGAAGTGGATCGAGACGCGGTCCGAGAACCTGCTGAGCAGCAACTGCGGCCGCAACCAGTGGATCGACATCGAGGCGGCGGCGGAAGCCGATGGCAAGATCACGGCCCTCCGCGCCACCTGCGTCGTCGACCTCGGCGCCTATCCACGCGGCCTCGGGCTCGGCGGTTCCACCTTCATCATGTCCACCGGCTGCTACGACATCCCGGCCATCGACTACAACATCGTCAGCGTCTACACGAACACCGCCGTCAATGGCGCCTACCGGGGCGCGGGCCGGCCGGAAGCCGCCTACTACATCGAGCGCGCCGTGGACCTGGTGGCCGATGCCGCCGGCCTCGACCCGATCGAGGTCCGCCGCCGCAACTTCCTGAAGCCGGAGCAGTTCCCCTTCAAGACGCTCGCCGGTCCCACCTACGACACCGGCGAGTACGAGAAGCCGCTGGACAAGGTTGTGGACATCGCGGGATACGCTGAGCTCCGCAAGCAGCAGGAGGAACTGCGCAAGCAGGGGCGTTATCTCGGGATCGGCATCGCGACCTATGTCGAGATCTGCGGCTTCGGCCCGTACGAGAGTTCCACCGTGCGCGTGGAGCCGAGCGGGGCGGTGACGATCTTCACCGGTATCTCCCCCCACGGGCAGGGGCAGGAAACGACCTTCGCCCAGATGGCCGCCGACGAGATCGGCGCGGACTTCGAATCGGTCGTGGTCAACCACGGCGATACCGGCAACACGCCCCAGGGCAACGGCACGATGGGCAGCCGCGGCCTCGCGGTCGGCGGTGCGGCCCTGATGGTCTCCCTCGGCAAGATCAAGGACAAGGCGAAGCGCATCGCCGCCCAGCTCCTGGAAGCCGCCGTGGAGGACATCGAGATCACCGACGGCAAGTATCACGTTCGCGGCGTTCCGGGCGAGGGCCTGACCCTTGGGGACATCGCGGCCAAGGCCTACAGCGGCGCCCTCCCCTCCGACTTCGATGCCGGGCTGGAGACGACCGACTTCTTCCGCCCCGCCGATGCCACCTTCCCGTTCGGCGCGCACATCGCGGTCGTCGAGGTGCATCCGGAGACCGGTGACATCACGTTCCTGCGCTACGTCTCCGTGGACGACTGCGGGCCGATCATCAGCCCGATGCTCGTCACCGGGCAGGTGCATGGCGGGCTCGCCCAGGGCATTGGCCAGGCGCTCTTCGAGGAGATGCACTACGACGAGAACGGCGAGCTGCTGACCGGCACGCTCAACGACTACGTGATGCCGCGCGCCGTCAACTTCCCGGAGTTCGAGACGCATCACACCACGACGCCGACCTACATCAACCCGATGGGGGTGAAGGGCATCGGCGAGGCCGCGACGATCGGCGCGACGCCGGCCACGGTCAGCGCCGTCGTCGACGCGCTGAAGCCGTGGGGCATCACCCACCTCGACATGCCGTTGCTGCCGCAGAAGATCTGGGCCGCGATCCGCGACGCCGAGGCCAGCCAGGCGACCGCCGCCGACTAGCGCCCGGCACCCACACCACGCGCACCGAAGGGCCGCCGTCCAGCACTGGACAGCGGCTCTTCGGCATGGTCGGGATGGATCGCGCAGCAGATCATGGACGGGCCACCAACCATACACGGACCACATACGGCAATCCCTACGATGCGTTCCGGAGA
>JBQCJS010000041.1:0-2898 GCA_051952485.1 Thermomicrobiales bacterium
GATGGGCAAAAGAAAGTGAAGTGAAAAATTTTTTTTCTCTCCTGTTGGGTTGGGGGTTTCCTTTTTTTTTTTCCGTGTGGTGTGGGGGCGGGGGGGGCCCCCCGGGCGGCGGCCCCCCACACACGACCGGACTGCCGGGCGATCCGGTCGAACCACAACCACGTCGAAGGGCAAACCCTCGGACCAATGGTTTGTCGCCTTCACCGCACATGCCCGGTACATCGAGATGGTCCGCTCGGCGTTCGTCGTGGCTTCCTTTTCGGATATGGGACAGGACATCACGTTGGCGGGTCGGGTTCCCTGCATACGGTGACGCGGACGGTCGCGGGAAGCGATTCCCGGCGACCGTCCGCCGTTCCGGACGAGTGACTGGCGGTGACGTCAGGGAGAGATGAGGATGGCGGAGGCGCCAGCGGTGTCCGGCGGGCCGGGCAGCGAGGCGATCGGGCTCTATGGCGTGACGAAGCGGTTCGGCCCGGTGGTGGCGAACCGCGATGTCTCGTTCTCGGCGACCTGGGGCGAGGTTCACGCGCTGGTCGGGGAGAACGGCGCCGGGAAGTCGACGTTGATGAGCATCCTGGCCGGGCTCTACCGGCCGGATGCCGGTGTGGTGCGCATCGACGGGGCGCCGGTCGAGTTCCGCTCACCGGGCGATGCGCGGGCAGCGGGCGTGGGGATGGTCTACCAGCACTTCATGCTGGTGGAGTCGTTCACCGTCACCGAGAACGTCATGCTCGGGGATGCCTCGTCGAGCCTGCGGCTGGACGCGGCGGCGGTCGAAGCCGACCTGCGACGCCTCAGCGACGGATACGGCCTCGATGTCGATCCGCGCGCGCATATCTGGCAGCTCTCGGTGGGGGAGCGGCAGCGTGTGGAAATCGTGCGCTCGCTGCACCAGGGCGCGCGCATCCTCGTCCTGGATGAGCCGACGGCGGTCCTGACGCCGGGCGAATCGGAGCAGCTGATCGCCACGTTGCGGGGGATGGCGGCGGAGGGATTCTGCATCATCTTCATCTCCCACAAGCTGGACGAGGTGCTCGCTGTCGCCGATCGGATCTCCGTGCTGCGGCGCGGGGAGCTGATCGGGACGGTCCCGAGTGCCGGCACGACCCGGCGCGACCTGGCGCGGATGATGGTGGGGCGGGAACTCGCGGCCTCCCTCCTCGATGAGGGCGAGGCGCCGCCACACCCGGCCGGCCCGGTGGTGCTCGCATTGGAGGATGTGTCCGCGAACGGCGACAAGGGGCTTCCGGCGCTGCGCGGTGTGTCGTTCGAGGTGCGGGCCGGGGAAACGCTCGGCGTGGCGGGTGTCGCGGGGAACGGCCAGCGCGAACTGGGCGAGACGATTGCCGGGATGCGGAAGGCGACCGCTGGCCGCATTCGCCTAGGCGATCGCGACCTGACGAACCGGCATCCGCGCGAGGTCGCCGCCGCCGGGGTCGCGCATGTCCCGGAGGACCGCCTGGGCACCGGCCTCGCGCCGACCCTGGAGGTGGAGCAGAATGCCATCCTCCGTGCCTACGAGCAGCAGCCGATCGCCCGCGGGTCGTTCCACGTCCCCACGGCCATCGCGCGCTTCACGGACGACCTGGTGCGGCAGTACGACGTGAAGACGCCCGGCCGGACGACCCCCGTGCGCGATCTCTCCGGCGGCAACCAGCAGAAGCTGCTCATCGCGCGGGAACTGGCGGGCGAACCGGCGGCGATCGTCGCGGTGCATCCGACGCGGGGCGTCGATGTGGGGGCGGCGGAACTGATCCACGACGTCCTGCGGGCGCAGCGGGAGCGAGGTGCGGCAACGCTCCTCGTCTCGGAGGACCTGGAGGAATTGCTGGCGCTCTGCGATCGCATCCTGGTGCTCTCGGAGGGGCGGGTGATGGGGGTAGTGCGGGCGCATGGAGCGTACATCGAGGTGATCGGCGAGATGATGGCGGGCACCCCGCTGACGGAGATCGAGACGGATGCCAGTGCCATTCCGGCGACCGAAGGAGCGCACTCCGATGGCTAGCGCATCGACGCCCGCTCCGGGGTCGCGTCTCCCCGGCCGGCGCTGGAAGCTGGAGCGCGTGCAGCGCCCGACGGTCCTCGCGCAGGCGGTGGTGACGGTCGCCAGCGTGCTGCTCGGGCTCGTTCTTGGCGGGGTCATCATGATCGCCGCCGGGGAGAATCCGCTCGAGGTTTACAAGGCGATGTATACCGGCGCCTTCTCCGGCGAGTACAACCTCTCCGAGACGCTGGTGAAGATGATCCCGTTGCTGCTCACCGGCCTCGGCGTGTCGATCGCCTTCCGGATGCAGCTCTGGAACATCGGCGCGGAAGGGCAGTTCTACTTCGGCGCGATCTTCGCGACCGGGGTCGCGATCTTCTGGCTGCCGGATGCGGGGCCGTGGGTGGTGATCCCGGCGATGATGGTCGCTGGGATGGTCGGCGGGGCAATCTGGGCGGCGATTCCGGGGGCGCTACGCGGCTATCTCGGCGTCAACGAGACGATCACGACCCTGATGATGAACTACATCGCGATCCTGGTCGCGGAATACCTCGTCCACGGACCGTGGCGCGACCCGATGGGCTTCGGCTTTCCCGGCACCGAATCGTTCTCCGACGCGACCTACCTGCCCACCTGGGGCACGACGCGCGTGCACCTCGGCCTCGTCTTCGGGCTCGTCGCGGCGGTGGTGCTGGCGATCGTCTTCCGGCGCACCCGCTGGGGTTACGAGATCGGCGTGACGGGCGCCAGCGAGCGGGTGGCGAAGTATGCCGGGATGCGCACCGCCCGGAACATCGTGCTCGTCCTGGCCTTCAGCGGCGCGCTGGCCGGCCTGGCGGGGATGGCGGAGGTCGCGGGCATCAACCACTCCCTGCAACGCGGTCTGTCGCCGGGATACGGCTACACGGCGA
>JBQCJS010000042.1:0-4237 GCA_051952485.1 Thermomicrobiales bacterium
GCGGTCCCGGCATCCTGCGCCAGGATGCTGGACCCGCCCGTTCCGAACCGGACGACGGTCGCGACGCCAGCGATCCCGGCGCCGGCGATGGCGCCCCGGCGGATCAGGCCGCGGCGGCTGAGGCGATTCGGGACGCGATCGATCGGATCGGGCAAGGTGGTGGGCGTTTCGGAGTGGGCGGTCATCGGCAGCTCTTTCTCGGGATGAAGCGACATCGTCGTGCACCTCGCAACGGCGGTGGTGGACGGTCGCACCGTCCACGCGCCGATGGTACGGAGCGGCCTCCGGTGAATGACTGGGACTGTGTATGGAGTTTCCTGTGAGCGCCTGGCCCTTTCCCGAAGGCGCGGCTCCCCGGATAATCGGCCCACGGACACTGCCGTTCGCCGTCCCATCCCCGTTCGCTCACCCCGGAGCCGCCATCCATGCGCATCGCCATCGGGTATTTCGCCCACGAGACCAACACGTTCTGCCCCGGCACCACACCCCTTGCCGCCTTCCGGGACACGCAATGGGAGGAGGGTGACGAGCTCATCCGGAAAAACCGTGGCGTCCGCAACGATGTCGGCGGCATGATCGCTGCGGCGGACCGGCTCGGGATCGACCTCGTGCCGACTCTCGGCACCACGACCCAGCCTTCGGCAACCGTCTCCACCGAGGCCTACGAGACGATCCGCGACGAGATGTTCGCCCGCATCCGGGCGGCGGGGGAGCTGGATGCGATCTGCCTGACGCTGCACGGCGCGGGATCGGCGGAGGGCATCGACGACATGGAGGGCGCGTTCCTGCGAGAGCTGCGGGCCGTGGTGGGCGATGCGATTCCGGTCGTCGTCTCGCTGGACCTGCACGGCAACACCACGCAGGCGATGCTGGACCACGCGACGGCGCTCTTCTACTGCCACGAGTATCCGCACATCGACATGTACGAGCGCGGGGAGGAGATCGTGGAGGTCGCCGCGCGGATTGTGGCGGGGGAGATCGCCCCGGTGATGCACCTCCGGACCCTGCCGGTCGCCATCCCGCCGACCACATCCTTCTCCGGGCCGGTGAAGGCAATCAACGAGCGCTGCTTCGCCTGGGAGGAGAAGCCCGGCGTGCTCGACTGCAACTTCACGCACGGGTTCCCACATACCGATGTCCCGGTGATCGTCACGTCGGTGCTGGTGGTGACGGACAACGACCCGGCGCTGGCGAAGGAGGCCGCCGACGATATCGCGGCCTACGCGCTGTCGATGATCGAGGACTTCCGACCGAACCTCCCGGGTGCGGAGGAAGCCGTCGCGCGGGCGCTGGCGGCGACCGACCTGCCCGTCATCATCGCGGAGGTTTCGGACAACTGCGGTGGCGGCGCGCCGGGCAGCGGCACCCACTTGTTGCGCGCGCTGCTGGCCGCGAACGAGCCGGACACCTGCTTCGGCTTCCTCGTCGATCCGGCGACGGCCGCGCAGGCCCACCAGGCCGGGGTCGGGGCGACCATCCCGGTCCGCCTCGGCGGGTTCACGGACGACCTGCACGGCGCGCCGATCGAGGCGGAGGCGTACGTGAAGTGCCTCACCGACGGCCGGTTCGAGCTCACCACGCCGATGGGCGCCGGCGCGATCGAGGACTACGGGAAGATGGCGCGGCTGGTGATCGGTAATGTCGATGTAATCGTCGGCACGGCGCGGTCGCAGACGTTCGACGAGGGCGTCTTCCTGCTGCATGGGATCGACGTGCGGCGGGTGCGGATCGCCGCGCTGAAATCGCAGCAGCACTTCCGGGCCGGCTTCGAACCGATCGCGGGAACGATCATCCGCTGCGACACGCCGGGTTTCACGACCAGCACCCTGGTGAACCTCCCGTACAGGCGGATCGCCCGCCCGATCTGGCCGCTCGACCCGCTGCCGGAGTCATGATCGTCTGGTCCGGGTGCGGCATCGGCTCCCGGATCGGCCTCCGGGCAGACATGAAGGAGATTCCAGGCCTTCTATACTGAGGAAGAACCGCGTTTCGACCGTCGCCACTGAAAGGATGTGCCGACCGATGTCCAACCCGCTTCCCCCACCCTCCTCCGCATCACCGCAGACACAACCGGCGCGTCAGGCTCCCGGCTGGGCATTGCCCGCATTCCAGTGGCTCACCATCGTCAATGCCGTGCTGATGGTGGTCCAGGCATTTCTGGCCAGCGAAGGGGTCTTCGGCGGGGAACGGAATCTCGTCACCGGTCACGGACACCTGGGCAACCTCGTCTTCCTGCTCGTCGTCGCGCAGGCGGTCCTCGCCTTCGTCCTGGCCAATGCCGGCCGCCTGCCCCGGATGGCGGTGACGATCGCCGCCGTGATCGTCCTGCTCACGGTCGCGCAGATCGGCCTCGGCTACTCCACCCGCAACGATGTGGGCCTCGCCGCGTGGCACATCCCGAACGGGGTGCTGCTGATGGGCGGCATGGCGGTCCTCGCCACGATGGCCTGGACGCGCCGGCCGGAAGCCTCCTCCGCTCGCTGACCGTCCCAACCAATCGCCATACGACGACGAAGGCCGGGAGGTGCAATCGCCTCCCGGCCTTCATCACGTCTCAGCGACCTGGTCTGTCCGGCATGCCGTCGATGTCGACGACCTCCCGGCGGACCGAATCGCGCAGGTGCACGCGCTCGGTCTCGGGCCGGACCTGGACCCGGATCTCCTCGACCAGCACGAGCTGCTTCTCGGTCACGAGGCGCTCCTCGTAGCGGGGGATCACGAGGGTGTCGCCCTCGTACCACGGCTCGCGCGCGGCATCGACCACCTCGTCCCGGGGGTGCCGGTCGACCCGGACCACCTCCTGCATGAGGTCGATATCGGCCTTCATCGGCACGGTCTCGACATGCTTGCGGATGCGGACCACGCCCTGTTCGCGTTCGGTCACGCGGGCCGTAAGCTCCTCTTCCGCCAGCGGGACGCGTAACGGCGGATCATCAACGCTCTCCGGGCCGGGACCCTTGCTCGTCATGGCTTCGGCACCTTCACGACCGGCGTCACGTTCGCGGCGTGGAACGATCGTCGGTTGACAGCGTACTGCCGTCGTCGATCGCGACGCCGTTCTCATCGACCACCCGCGCCTCCTCGCGACGCACGGTGTCGGTGACATGCTCGGTGCGGGTGGTGGCGGTCTTCGCGATATCGAGTTCGCCGGTCACGTGCGCCCGCTTCTCGACCTCGACGTCCTCGCCGCGCACCGGGATCTCGATCGTGCCCTCCTGGAAGGCGTCCTCGCCGGGTGTGAGATCACGATTCACAATCCGGCGGGAGACGTGGACCGCTTCCTCCGTCACCGGCACATCGAGCGACTGTTCCTCGGTGATCACATCGCGTTCGACCCGGACCGTGCCCCGGTCGACCTCGTGGCGCGTGGCGATGAGTTCCTCCTCGGTGAGCGGCACCCGGATCGTGTCCTCGTCCGAGGCCAGATCGGTGCGCGTGGCGTCGCCCGCATCCGTGGCTGACGAGCTCATGTCACCATCGTCGTAGGGCGCTGGCTGGGTGACGGCGTCCGTCTCGACCGCGGCGACCTCGGTGGAGCCATCGCCGGAGACCGTATCGCCGTAGACCCCCGCCGCCGTCGTCTCATCGACCGCCGACCCGCCACTGCCACCACCCCATTCCGCCGCCGTGGCGGAGGTGGTATTCCATTCCTCGGCGAGCGCCTGTTCCTTGGTCACGTTCAGCCGTACCGCGTTCTCATCCACCGACGCGATGACGCTCGACGGGATGATGTGCTCCTTCGGGAAGAACCAGCCTTCCTTGACGGTGAAGGATTCGCCCGCCGCGTCCCGGATCTCTCCGACCTTCTCGCCGTCGGAGGCGATGACATCCTGGCCTTCACGCAGCACCCAATCGTTCGTGGTATCCATGGGAATTCTCCTTGAGGGGCAACCGGAGCAGGCAGGGGTCCGCCGGACCCGCCGAGCCGATCACGCCAGTCGTGCGACGACACCGGAACCCGGTGATTGAGGCAGGAGGATGCAGGGGTCATGCCAGCAATGAGGCGAACGGTGCGTTCGGGATACGTTTTCGTAAGGCCCTGTCCGGATTCGGGTGACACGATGTCGTCTTCATCGGAGAAAGGATGATGAAGATTCACCAGGCAGGGCAAGGGGGAGCAGGCGGAGCGGGCGAGGATGGAAGATCCCGTGAACAGGAACAGCCGCACGGGGGATGGCCCGTGCGGCTGTAGACACCACTGGAGGGAAGGGGAGAATTCGTGCTGTGGCTGGCAACA
>JBQCJS010000043.1:0-4765 GCA_051952485.1 Thermomicrobiales bacterium
CGTTGCTGGCCGATCCTGGTCATCGTTGCGGGTGCGATCGACCCGGCGACGGCCGGGCCGAACGAGGCCGGCGCGGTGCGTTCGCGGACGGGGGTGGGCGCGGGAGGTGAGGGCGCGAAGACCATCCTGTTCCGTCCCGCGAGCTTCGCACGCATCAGGGCGTCGTCGGCCCGCTGGAGCGCGATGTCGATAGCCTCGCCCGGCAGCACCAAGGTGCCGCCCGCGCTCATCGTGATCGATTCCTCGCTGCCGGAAAGCCGCTCGGCCCGCAGGCTCTCCTGCAGGACTCGCGCGAATGCATCGAAGTGCAGGCGGGTGTCGCGGGTGGGAGAGAAGACGATGAACTCCTCGCCGCCGAACCGCGCCAGGATATCGCCATCGATGCTGGCCGCCCGCAGGGCATTCGCCGCGAGTTGCAACGCCTGATCCCCCTCGGCATGGCCGAAGCGGTCGTTCACCGACTTGAAGTGATCGATGTCGAGGTAGACCAGGAGGCCGGCTCCCCTCGCGATCCGGGCATCCGCCCCCTCCGGCCCTGCGCCCAGCTGATCGTAGAAGTAGCGCCGGTTGAAGAGGCCGGTCAGCATGTCCCGCCGCGACTGCTCCCGCAGGTCGTGCAGGGCGATCAGGTAACCCAGTCGCACCCGGTTCATGAGGATATAGAGCGCGAACGACACCGCCAGCGCGCACAGCCAGAGTTGCGCGTAGATCCCCAGGAATCGTGAGGTCACCGCGAGGGTGGAATGCCCCGTCGCCACGAGTACGACCGGCGGGATCATCACCGCCACCGACCCGAGGACCAGCCCCCACCGGTTTGGCCAGAAGAATCCGCTGACCGCGCTCAGGACCATGCAGTAGGGCAACGACTGGAGGAGGCCCGTGTTGTTGTTCGCCGCCGTCAGGCAGAGGGTGCTGGCAACGCAGAAGACGAAGGCGATGGAGATCACCGTCGTCCAGGCGATCTTCCCCGACAGCGCCACCCGCTGGCACAGCAGGCCAAGGGCGATCATCACCGAGGCCGCCAGCGCGTGAAGCACCGCGAGGTACCCCAGGTTCGGATTGTTGACCGCCAGGGACACGAACCAGCCACAACCAATGACCACGCCGGTGATGACCATGAACTTCGGCACCACCGGGGCGATGTGATGGGTCAGGTTGAAGGCGGCGAGTTCCGCCGCTGTCGGGTCGGATGGGGAGGACACGCCGGGGTACCCCCATGGATCGGACCGTGCAGGAACGCTATCGGAGAGGCCCGCGATCTTTATGTATCAATCTAGCTGATCCCGCCAATACGCGAATGGCGATCCGGGCCGCCATTGGTCCCGGATCGCCATGCCATTCTTCCCGAGGACACCCGGAGGCAGTCCCTACGCTCCGGTGGGCCGGTCCGCTCCGCGCTCGCGCAGCAGGACCGACCGCTGTGAGTAGAGCCCCGCCGCCGCCAGCCCATAGACGAGGCCACCGAGCAGCCAGGTCGCGATCCGCACCAGCCAGCGCCCGGCATCACCGCCCGTCTCACCGAGCGCGACATCCCCGATCGCCAGCAGCACGGTCGCGATCGCGATGGCCGCCAGGCCGGACCACCGCGCGGGCAGCCCCTGCCGCTTCGCGAGCTCCACCAGCGCCGGCACGATCGCGACGAGCGGCACCCCGGCCACCAGCGCCACCGAATCCCGCATCAGGATCTCGTCCATCACGCCGCCTCCTTCGTGTCCGATTCCCGCACCGCCAGCGCCAGCACATCCGCCCCCGCGCAATCCGTCCCGCCCGACCAGACGCGCCAACGGCGGTCGCTCGCCTTGCCCTGGCCCGTCAGCCACCAGACCGGGTTCCCCTCCACCGCCTCGCCGACGATCCAGCCACGGGCTGAGAAGCGATATCCCTGCGGCCACTCCGCCAGGATCGGCTGCGAGGTCTCCGCCCAGCGCCGCGCCCGCAGCATCGGCACGACCACCGTCACCATCCTCGGCTCCCGCAGGGTACGGGTCGTCCCGAACGGCGGGAAGGCGACGCCGGGAAGCGGATCGGGCTCCACCACGGGAGCGCTTCCGGTAGCCACCTCGGCGATGGCGTTCACCACGCCTCGCGCTACCTGCCCCGGAAAGGCCTCCGCGAAGATCCGCGCCGCGTCGGAGACGATGTTCCCGCACTCGATCACCAGCCGCACCATCGTCGCGCGGGCCGGCGCCGTGTAGCCGAACATCGCCAGCCGCCAGCCGAGATCGGCCCCGACGTGCGTCTGGCGCTCGCTCATCACGCCCGGCTCCCGCACGTTGCGCGTCCGGATCGGCATCCCGGTCTCCCGCGCGATGTGGCGGGCGATCGCCGCCGCATAGGCACGATCGAGCGTGTTGCTGTCCCAGTCATCGCCGCCACCGTAGGCGGTCAGCGTCTGCAGGGTGTCGCCATCCGGCACGATCGCGAAGACCCCCGGCGTGTTCGCGCCATCGCCCTCCAGGTGGATGTCCAGCATCAGGTCGACCGGCTTCTTACGGTGGAGCGCCATCACCGCCTGCGCCACGCCATCCAGGCTTCCCGCGAACCAGTCGTCGCGCGTGCCGTCCGCGTGTTGCAGGCAGACAGCATCGTGCCCCGCCCCCACCAGGGCCGCGACGATGGCATTCGCGATCGCCGGGGTGCGCTGGGCCTCCCGCGGATCGCCTCCGCTCGTGTTCCGGTGCCCCTGCACCACCACGATTCGCAATGACCGCTTCGTGTCAGTCATGGTCCATTTCCTCCGGGTCTTGTGCTACAAGTGATGGGACAAGCCACATCGCAACAGCCGGCATCGCTCGCCCGCTGGACAATCCGGCGCAACGCCGCACCGCCGACACGACCGCGACCGTCCCTGTTCTCGCGTCATCGCTCGTCGTCTGCCGTGCGTCATGCGACCGGATGCCTGCGTTGCTGCGATACGCCGGCACCCTGGCCAGCCAGGAGGAGGGTCCCAATGGTGTATCTGGGAGGCCCCGGTGGCGAGGATTTCCTGCCTCGCGAAACCGGCCATCTGAACGACCACGAACGCCGCGCGCTCGATCGCTTTCGCTGCCCGGTCTGCGACGCCCCGCTCGACCTGATGGAATCGGCGCCGAAACGATGGACCCTTCTGGCCGAGGAGACCTGCGAGCTCATCGCCGCCTGCCGCCTCTGCGATATCACCTTTACCCAGGACGCTTGGCACGCCTGGCTTGGCGTCGCCTGATCCGGGCACTCACACCTCCACCAGCGTCAGCGCCACCCGGGCGTCGCCCCACCGTCCGGCATCCGCCGGGCGTGCGACCTTCTCCGTGATCCCGACGATCCGCACCCGCCGTTCGACCGGCGCCGCATCGTAATCGAGGTCGCGGAACGTCACCGTGGTGCCGTCCTGCCAGCTTGCCCACAGATCGGCGATCAGTTCCCGCCCGGTGCGGTTCATCACCGCGCCATCGCGGTCGACCGCCTGGTCCCGCGCGGCCACCACGAGGTTCCAGCGCCGCCTGCGGGCCGGGGCATCCAGCACCTCGAACTCCGCCCAGACCCCGGCCAGCACCGGCGCCCAGTCGGCCAGCCCATTCCAGCGCACGCGGAGCATCAGCCACCGCGAAACCGCGCCATCCGACGCGATATCGGCATCCAGCGTGACGTTGGCATGGGCGCGGCTGTTCCCGGCCAGGCTGGTTGTCGCCACCTGGTGCCAGGTCGCCCCGGCATCGGCCGAGACATCGAGGGCAAGGGCGATCGTGTCGGTGCTGGCCGTCACCGGCGGCAGGTCCGGCGAGGCGAAGACCGCCCCCACCTTCCGCCATGCCTTCGCCTTGTCCCGCTCCCCCGCGTCGATCATGGAGGTGACGTATTCGGCGCTCGCCGGGATCGTGTGGGCGGTGTCGCTCCGCCAGGTCATCCGCACCAGCGTCGCGGTCGCGCTGCCCGCCGTGCAGACCAGGAGGTCCCAGTTTCCCGCGCCGGAGAGCGCGATCGGGTGGCACCACCGGCCTTCCGCCACCGGTCGCGAGGCCATGCGCCACCAGCCCGCACCGTTCCACGCCCAGAGTTCGGACCGCCCATCGACCGTCTCCAGCGCCACGACGAGATACCCGCCCGCCACACACCCGCCGTGGCAGGTGAGACCGCCAAGCCCCGTATCCCGCCATCCCGCCCGCTCGCCAGCGGGGTTGTGCTCCAGCACGCTCTTGTTCAGCCACGTATAGAGCCGCCCGCCGTAGCCCACGACGAACCGGTAGTCGTCCTCCTCCGTCCAGTTCCCATGCTGGACGAAGGCCTCCCAATCGCCGTTCCATTGCAGCACGTCGCGCTGCTCCGTCACCGGCGGCGGCCCCGGGGAGACCTCCACCGTCACCGTCGTCTCCCGCACCTTGCCCGCGAAGCTGTAGAGCGCCACCTTGGTCGCGGCGAACGCCTTCCCTCCCGCGGTCGCCAGCGCCAGCACCTCCGCGTCGAGATAGCGCACGTCGACGCCCGATCCGGTGAGCATCCGCACCTGGTTCACCGCGCCGGTCGTCGCCGTGGCCGATGCCTTCGAGTAGAGCGCGAAGCCGCCGTAGCCGACGACATGCCGCCCCTGCGCCCCGGCCAGCAGCGTGGTGGACGTGCCGCCACCGGGATAGGCCAGCACCTGCAGATCCATCCCGGTGCCCAGCGCGATCAGGATGTCGCCGTTGTAGTTGGCCAGGCCGGTGATCGTCCTGCCCGCGCCCGCATCCCAGACCTGCGTCTCCACGCCCCAGCTCGTCGCCGTCAGCGCGACCGTGCGATAGAGATACCG
>JBQCJS010000044.1:0-2043 GCA_051952485.1 Thermomicrobiales bacterium
AAGGAGGAGTTCGCCCGCGAGATGACGGCCGAGATGGGCAAGGTCATCAACGAGGCGCGTGGCGACGTGCAGGAGGCCATCGATATGGCCTACTACATGGCGGGCGAGGGGCGCCGCATGTTCGGCCAGACCACGCCCTCCGAGTTGCGCAACAAGTTCAACATGTCGGTGCGCAAGCCGCTGGGAGTCTGCGGATTCATCACGCCGTGGAACTTCCCGATGGCGATCCCCTCGTGGAAGATGTTCCCGGCGCTCGTCACCGGAAACACGGTCGTCATCAAGCCGGCATCGTATACGCCGAAGCTGACGATCCGCCTCGTGCAGGTGCTGGAGGAAGCCGGATTCCCGGCAGGTGTGGTGAACGTGGTCCTTGGTTCCGGCAGCGAGGTCGGCGATCCGATCCTCCAGCACCCGGACGTGCCGGTGATCTCTTTCACCGGCTCCACCGAGACCGGGAAGGCGGTCGCGGTCGCGGCGGCGGAGCACAACAAGCGCCTGACGCTGGAGATGGGCGGCAAGAACGCCGTGATCGTGATGGACGACGCCAACCTCGACCTGGCAGTGGACGGCATCCTCTGGGGCGCGTTCGGGACGACCGGCCAGCGATGCACTGCTACCAGCCGCGTGATCGTCCACCGCGCCGTGCAGGCGGAACTGGCCGGGAAACTGGCCGCGCGAGCCTCGACGATGACGCTCGGCTACGGGCAGGACGAGTCCGTCGATGTCGGCCCGGTGGTGAGCCAGGGGCAACTGGACACCGTCGCGTCCTACGTGAAGATCGGCCAGGAGGAAGGCGCCACGCTCATCGCGGGCGGAAACGTCGCGTCGGCGGGCGAGCTTGGCAAGGGCTTCTTCCACGAACCGACGATCTTCGACAACGTGACCCGTGACATGCGGATCGCGAACGAGGAGATCTTCGGTCCGGTCCTCTCCCTGATCCCGGTCGATTCGCTGGACGAGGCGATCGACATCGCGAACAGCGTCGAGTATGGCCTCTCGGCGGCGCTCTTCTCCCAGAACGTGAACAACGCCTTCCGGGCGATGCAGGACATCAATACCGGCATCCTCTACATCAACGCGGGCACGACGGGCGCGGAGATTCACCTGCCGTTCGGCGGCACCAAGGCGACCGGCAACGGACATCGCGAGGCCGGCACGGCGGCGGTGGAGTTCTACACCGAGTGGCAGAGCATCTACGTCGACTACAGCGGGAAGTTGCAGCGGGCGCAGATCGACGCGGTCGAGAAGTGAGGAACGAGGAACGAGGCGAGAGAAAAGGAGAAAAGAGGAACGAGGGGATGTGCGTGAGCGTCGTTCGGTAGGACCAGTTTGGGCGAACGCCCGGTGACGCTGATCCGCGGTGCTTTCCTCTCGAAGCTGAGTGCATCGCAATAAGCAACGAGCGCCGGGACAAAGGCTGTCCCGGCGCTCGTTGCCCTTTTCTCTCGCCTCGTTCCTCCAGCGGGCCTCAGTCTTCTCGCCGAGGCATCCGGAAACCGGGGGCGACCATGAGCTTAGGAGAGATGCCCTGGTTCATGTTGCCCTGCCGGTAGCCCTCCAGGTCGATGGCGACGAAGGTGTAGCCAGCGGCCTTCACCCGCGCATTGATCTCCTCGCGCGCCGCGAAGGCGCGATCGAGGTCGGCGGGCGCGAATTCGAGCCGCGCCACCTGGTCATGGTGACGCAGCCGGAAGCCCCGGAACCCCAGCTGGCGGATGGCGCTTTCCGCCCGGGCGACCCTGCCCAGCTTCTCGGTCGTGATCGGGTCGCCATAGGCGAACCGGGACGAGAGGCAGGCGACGGCGGGCTTGTCCGCCGTGCGCAGGCCGAACGTGGTCGAGAGCTCGCGGATCTCGGCCTTGGTCAGGCCGGCCTCCTGCAGCGGGGAGCGCACCCCGAGGTCGCGGGCGGCACGGAGGCCAGGCCGGAAGTCGTCCAGATCGTCGGCATTCGAGCCGTCGATGACATGGGCCAGTCCACGCTCATTCGCGAACTCACGCAGCGTGCCGTAGAGCTCCTGCTTGCAGAAGAAGCAGCGCTGGT
>JBQCJS010000045.1:0-12732 GCA_051952485.1 Thermomicrobiales bacterium
CTCGGCGGGCCGACATGCAGTCGGCCCCTACGAACGACCGAATCTCCCGGCATTCCGGCTGTTCGCGGGGTGGGTCGGGCCGACATGCGATCCGCAGCGCGACGGGTCGCCAAGCGAGCAGATGCCAAGTACACCGAGACGGTGCACTCGGAGTTGCGCGTGGCAGGCAGGGTCGAACGTCGCAGCAGCGCCAACCACTGCTAGGCTCGCCTACAGGCTTGAACGCGGCTGCTTGGCCAAAGCCACAGCTACCGGCGTGACTACAACCACAACTACCGGATCGAGCGCGCTCCTAGAAGAGCAGCACCAGCAGGACGCTCGTGATGGTGATGATGCCGATGCCCACCAGGGCGATGGTGATCAGGTCCGTCCGCGTCAGCAGCGGTTCCCTGGGATCGGCGGGCTGGTCAGGGAGGTCGAAGGGGCGCATCCGGGTCCGTCTCCTGCGTGCATGCGGCGCGATGTCAGCGGGAATCGTAGCCGATCGCCGGGCCGGGCGATGGCACCTTCGGTGCATCGAACACCGGCACCCGCCGATTGACGGGCATTTCCCGACACCCGCACGCGGCGCGGTATGGTACTTATGAAACACTCGTGCCGCGCCGGGCAGACCGTTGGTCCCGCGTTCGCCATGCGCTTGCGGCACTCGGGGCCGGAAGGGGCCAGCCACGCCCGTTCCGACGCATTGAAGAGGCTTCCATTCCCATGACAGCATCGGCACTTCCCGTCACCAATCACCTGATGATCATGGCCTACGGCGGGCCGGACAAACTCGAGGACGTGCGCCCGTACCTGCTCGATGTCCGCAACTACCGTGAGACCTCCGAGCATGTGTTCGAGGAGATCACGGACCGCTATCGCCAGATCGGAGGCCGCTCGCCCATCCTCGAACTGACGCAGGCGGAGGCCCGGGGCATCGAGGATTCCCTGAACGCCCTCGCCGCGCCGGGTGAGCGCTGGAAGGTCTGGGTGGGGATGCGCCACTGGCATCCCTTCATCAAGGATGTGCTGGCCGAGATGGAGGCCGATGGCGTGTCCCGCACCATGGGACTCGTGATGGCGCCGCACTACTCGCGGATGAGCATCGGCGCCTATTTCAAGCGGGCCGCCGAAGCCGGATCGCCGATCGAGATCGTGCCGGTCGAGGACTGGCACCTGCTGCCCGGCTATCTCGATGCGCTGGTCGAGCGTGTCGACGATGCGCTCGAGCAATTCCCGGAGGATGTCCGCGCCGAGGTGCCCGTCATCTTCTCCGCGCACAGCCTGCCGGAACGAATCCTCGAATGGAACGATCCCTATCCCACCGTCCTTCGGGAGACGGTCGATGCGCTGGTCGAGCGGATGCCGGACCGCCCGTGGAAGTGGGCCTACCAGAGCGCGGCGATGACCGCCGATCCCTGGCTGGGGCCGGACGCCGGCGATGTCATCACCGAGCTGGCCGAGGCGGGGCACAAGCACATCCTCATCTGCCCGATCGGCTTCATCTGCGAGCATGTCGAGATCCTCTACGACATCGACATCGAGTACCAGCAGCTCGCGGGGGAACTCGGGGTGCAGCTGGAACGGATCGAGATGCTGAACGCGCATCCGGGCATGCTCGCCGGACTGGCGGAACTGGTGCGTGGCAAGGCGGTCGAGGCCGGCCTGGTCGCGGATTCGGTTGCGACCGCAGCCACAGCCACACCTGCCGCATCGTGAGCGATTCCGGGGGAACCGGCGGCAGGACCATCGCCGTCGTCGGCGGTGGGGTGAGCGGGCTGGCCGCCGCCTGGCGAATCGTGCAACGCGATCCCGCCGCGCGGGTCATCGTCTTCGAGGCGAGCGATCGCCTCGGCGGCAAGCTCCATTCGGTGCAGGCCGATGGCTTCCTGATGGAGGCCGGCCCGGACGCCTTCCTCTCCGCCAAGCCGCGCGGGGTGGGCCTCGCGCGGGAACTCGGTCTGGAGCCGCAATTCCAGTCGCCCCACCCCGCCACGCGCGGGTCCTTCGTGCTGCGCCGGGGAAAGCTCCATCCGCTGCCGGAGGGGTTGACCGGCCTGATCCCGACCCGCCTGGGCCCGATGGCGCAGACCTCACTCATCTCGCCGCTGGGCAAGGCGCGGATGGCGATGGATTTCGCCATTCCGGCACGGCAGGACGATGCCGACGAGTCGCTCCACGCCTTCCTGAGCCGCCGCCTGGGCCGGGAGCCCTTCGAGAACCTGATCGAGCCCCTGATGGCCGGCATCTACGCCGGCGATGCGAAGCAGCTCTCGGTGGAGGCGACCTTCCCGCAGCTGCGCAAGGCCGAGCGCGAGCACGGCGGCGTCATCAAGGGCGTGATCGCCGCCCGGCGGCAGGCCGAGGCCGCAAGGACGGCCGCTCCGGACGCTACGCCTCACTTGCCCGCCTTCACCAGCTTCACGACCGGCACCGAGACGCTGATCCGGGCGCTCGAAACACGCCTGCAGGCCGCTGGGGCGGAGATCCGTCGCTCCTCGCCGGTGACGGCGGTGCGTCCGGCGGCATCGGACGCGGGACAGCCGCAATGGCGCGTAGTCGCCGGAGAGGGTCGGGGGGAGACCGTCGTCGATGGGGTCATCTTCGCGTCGCCGGCCTGGGCGACCGCGCCGATCCTCGCGAGCCTGGATGCGGACGCCGGGGCGGCGCTCGGCGAGATCCCGCACGTCTCCACGGCGCTGATCATGCTCGGCTTCCCGCAGTCGCAGGTGCCCGACCCGGGCCGCCTGCATGGGCACGGCTACGTCGTGCCGCGCACGGAGGGGCGGGCGATCATGGCGATGTCCTGGCTCTCCTCGAAATGGCGGAACCGGGCACCGGAGGGCATGGTCTTGCTGCGCGGGTTTGCCGGCCGCGCCGGGCAAGAGGCCGTCTACGCCCGTTCCGACGACGACTTGATCCGCGCGATGCGAAACGAAGTGCGCGACGTGCTCGGCTTTACGGTCGATCCGGTGCTGGCGCAGGTCTACCGCTACGAGAACGCGATGCCGCAGTACACGCTCGGCCACCTCGACCGCGTGCGCCGGGTCGATGCGGGCATCGACCGCTTGCCGGGCATCGCGATCGCCGGGAACGCCCTGCGCGGCGTGGGTATCCCGGACGCGATCCGGGAGGGCGAGCGCGCCGCGGACGCGGTGCTCGCGGCCGCGCCTTCTGAAGTACGGAACTTCGCACTCCCGTAGATGCGGCCCTTGTGGCCGCCTGCCGACCCATGCCATCACCCTAACCGCCGCGCCGTGTCCGGATCCTAGGGCGGCCGTGAGCGCCGCATCTCCGGGGAAGCCGAGGAGTTGTGCGGCGGACATCGTGGGTGCCACGCGATCCCAACCACTTGGCTCCACTCCCCCCGAACGCCATCGGCCCAATCCCCAATGGTCGCCGCTGTCTGCCAGGGCGACGCGTTCGTGACGGCGACAGTCCGCGTGATGGGCAGGGCGACGTATGATGGCGATGTCACGATCCGCATCCCGCCTTCCAGAAAGGGGTCCTTCCGCCATGACCGAGACGCTGCTCCGCAGTTCCGACGCGCCCATGCCCGCCTGGCAGGACCCTGCCGTCCTTCACCGCAACCGGGAGGACCCGCGCGCCCTGCTCATCCCCTACGCCGACCGCGACTCCGCGCTCTCCGGCGACCGCACGCGCTCGCCCTGGTACCGGTCGCTGAACGGCGACTGGCTCTTCCACTACGCCGAACGCCCGGCGATGGTGCCCGATGGCGCGGAGGCGGCCAGCTTCGACGATCACGACTGGGACACGATCCCCGTCCCGAGCGTCTGGCAACTGCACGGCTACGGCACGCCGAACTACGCGAACGTGAACTACCCGTTCCCGGTCGATCCACCGTTCGTACCGGACGACAACCCGGTCGGCTGCTACCGCCAGACGTTCGAACTGCCGGCGGGCTGGGACGGCCGGCGGATCATGCTCACGTTCGATGGCGTCTGTTCGGCCTTCACGGTCTGGCTGAACGGCGAGGAGGTCGGGTTCAGCAAGGGCAGCCACATGCCCGCCGAGTTCGACATCACGGACCTCGTGGTGCCGGGGCAGAACGTCCTGGCCGTGCAGGTGCTCCAGTGGTCCGACGCCTCGTATCTCGAGGATCAGGACATGTGGCGCTTCAATGGCATCTTCCGCGATGTCTGGCTGATGGCGCTCGATCCCGCCCACCTCCGCGATCTCTGGTACGAAACGCGGCTCGACCTCGAGACGGGCGACGCCGTAATGAAGGTTCACTACAACGACGGAAATCCGGATCAGGTACGTTCTGAATCGCCAGAATGGTCAGTCGTCGATCCGGACAGGGTCGTGGTGAGCGAGTTCAGTGGACCATCGTCCCTGGCACCTGAAGACGCCCCGAGCGGATTCGGCGGCGGCACGGCGAACGTCATGCGTATCGCGAAACCGCTGCTCTGGACCGCCGAGACGCCGAGCCGCTACACCCTGCTCGTGGAGAACCGCGATGGCGATGGCAACCTCCGCGAGATCCTCGCGATCCCGGTCGGGTTCCGGACCGTGGAGATCCGCGACCGCCAGCTGTGGGTGAACGGTGTCTCCGTCAAGCTCCAGGGCGTCAACCGCCACGACGACCATCCCGATTTTGGCTATGCCGTTCCGTACGAGGCGATGGAGCGCGACATCGCCCTCATGAAGCAGCTCAACGTCAACACCGTCCGCACCTCACACTACCCGAACGACTCCCGCTTCTACGACCTCTGCGACCGCTACGGCCTTTACGTCATCGACGAGACCGACCTCGAAACGCATGGCTTCGGGCACGTCGGCAACTGGTCGCAACTCTCCAATGACCCCGCCTGGAAGGGTGCCTACCTCGACCGCGTCGCCCGGATGGTCCTGCGCGACCGCAACCATCCGTCGATCATCATGTGGTCGCTCGGCAACGAGTCCGGCTACGGCGACAACCACGACGCGATGGCGGAGTGGGTCCGCGCCGTCGATCCCTCCCGCCCGGTCCACTACGAAGGCAGCGTCCACATTGCCGACCGCGTCTCGAAGGAGAGCGACCTCCACAGCGTGATGTACCCGTCTGTCTACGAGGTGATCCGGCAGGCGGAGAACGCCGACGATCCGCGACCGTATTTCATGTGCGAATACGCCCACGCGATGGGCAACGGGCCGGGCTCGTTCCGGGAGTACTGGGAGGCGATCCGCGCCCACGACCGCCTGATCGGCGGCTGCGTCTGGGAGTGGGCCGACCATGGCGTGCGCCAGCGGACCCCGGATGGCGTCGAGTGGTTCGCGTATGGCGGCGATTTCGGGGACGAGCCGAATGACGGCAACTTCTGCATCGACGGCCTGCTCTCGCCCGACCGCGTGCCGCATCCCGCCGCGATCGAGATGAAGAAGGTCTACGAACCGCTCTCCGCCTCGCTGGTCGATCGTGAGCAGGGCGTGATCGAGATCAGGAACCGGCGCGCCTTCGCCGATCTCTCCGACCTCGCCATCCGCTGGGAGCTGCGGGCGAACGGCACGGTGATCCGCCAGGGGACGCTGCCGCCGCAGCCGATCGCCGCCGGCACCTCGGCGCTGGTGACGATCCCCGGGTGGACGGCGCTGCCGGCCCCGAAGCCGTTCACGGACTCCTGGCTGGACCTCGTCTTCACGCAGGCGACCGGTACCCCCTGGGCGGATGCCGGCCACGAGGTCGCGCACGTCCAGCTCGCCCTCCCGGTCGAGACGCCGTACGTCGCCCCGGACGCCAGCGCCGCACCATCGCGGCCACTGCCGGTGAGCGTCTTCGAGACGGAATCGCACATCTTCGTGCACACCGAGCATGGCGACGTCATCTTCGAGCGCGAGATCGGCACCATCGCCGACTGGTCGCTGAACGGGCGGGGCCTGATCTCGCGGGGGCCACGCCTCAACGTCTGGCGGGCGCCGATCGACAACGACCGCTACATGGAGGAGACCTGGCGGCAATACGGGCTGGACCTGCTCCGCCATCGGATCGAGCGGTGCGAGGTCGTCTCCGAGGAGGAGGACGCCATCGCGATCGAGGTGGAGGCCACTGTCGCCGCCTGGTCCCGCCGTCCGGCCTTCCACGTCGGCTATCTCTACGTCGTCCACGGGAGCGGCGTGGTGGAGCTGACGACGAGCGTGCATCCGCATCCGTCGCTGGACGACCTGCTGACCCTGCCGCGCGTCGGCATCCAGTTCGCGATGCCGGAGGGATTCGAGCAGGTAGCCTGGTACGGCCTCGGCCCGCACGAGAGCTACAGCGACCGCCGCGAGAGCGTGACGGTGGGCGAGTGGCGCGGCACGGTGGACGAGCAGTTCGAGCCCTACATCTTCCCGCAGGAGAACGGCGGCAAGGCGGACACGCGCTGGGCCGCGGTGGCCTCGGCGCATGGCACCGGCCTGCTGATGGTCGCGGAGCAGGTCCAGCCGCTCCTCTTCACGGTGTCCCACTTCACGCCGGAGGACCTGGACGCCGCGAAGCACACCTACGACCTGACGCCACGTGGCGAGACGATCGTGAACCTCGATCGCCTGCACGCCGGACTGGGCAGCAGCATCTGCGGGCCGCGTCCGATGGACCAGTACCTGGTCCCGCCTCAGGACGTGACCTTCACCGTGTACCTGCGCCCGATCGGGTCGATGGCCGGGCTGGACGACACCGTCCTTGCCCTTCGCGCCACCCTGGAGGGCTGATCCCCCGATCGGGCTGCCATGACCGAAGCCGTCCCGGAACGATTCGGGACGGCTCCCCTGGTGGTGGCATCGTGGTCAGCCGAGAAACAACGGCTCCATCACCCATTCCGGCTGGCCGGAGTCTCCCTCCACCGGCAGGATCAGGTCCGGCCCGGTATTCCGGAGATCGTTCACCCGGGTGCTGACCCGCCAGGACTTCAGCAGGTCCGAAGGATAGGGCTTCAGCAGGTCGACCATGGCGCGCGCATCGCGCACGGAGCGGCTCAGCCAGCGGTCCTCGTCCTCGGGACGGAGAATGACCGGCATCCGGTCGTGGATATGGGCGATGGACTCGGCAGGCGTCGTCGTGATGATGGCATAGGAGGCCGCAATCTCGCCGTCCGGCAGCAACCACGCATCGTAGATCCCGGCGAAGCAGCAGAGCGGGCGGTCTGTCGTGATGAAGTAGGGGATCTTGCGGCCACCCCGTTGCTGCCATTCGTAGTAGCCGGTCATCGGCACCAGGCATCGCTTGCGCGCCACCAGGTCGCGGAAGGTCGGGAGAGCCAGGATCGTCTCGGCGCGGGCGTTGCTCGGCGCCCGGGTATCCAGCCTGCTCCACGGACGCCTGAGGCCCCAGTGCATCTTGCGCAATTCCCGCTCGCCGTGGCGGTTCTCGACGATGACGGACAACGCCTGACCGGGAGCGAGATTGAAGCCGGGTTCGATCTGCTCGAAGTACAGGGCGAGTTGGCCTTCGGTGAAATACTCCCGCGCGATCTCGTCCGTCTCGTCACGGACCAGCCGTCCGCACATGGCCATCCTCCAGGCGGTCGCTGCGAACCCCGGCCAGGAGACCGGGGCCACCTGAGGAGATCATATGTTCTTATCAGAGCATGGTCAATGCGGGGCCGCACGCACGCACCAGCGAGGACCGATCACACCTCGTCGGGGCGGAGGGCCTCCACGCGGGGAATGCGCCGGACGCGGACGATGCCCAGCGAGCGGTCGTAGATCGCCCGCTTCTCGGCATCGGCAAGCACCTCGCGGGCGGCGATCAGTTCGCGCATCCGGGCGGGGGCATCCGGTTCCTTCGAGCGGTCGGGGTGATATTTCAGGGCGAGCCGCTTGAACGCCGCCTCGATCACCTCCGGCTCCGCGTTGTAATGCACCTGCAGGACCTCGTAGAGGGTCGGCTGGCTCTGGGGACGCGGCCCCTGGCCCTGCCCGTTCGGCGCGAACCCCGCCGCGCCCTCCGCCAGCATCCGGGCACGGATCGCCGCCTCGCGCGTGCGCTCCGCGATCTCCTCCCTCGTCATCAGGTTGGCCAGCAGGCTCTCCACCTGGTCCTTCGGCACGCCCCACTTGCCGTGGCAGGTCATGCATTCCATGACCAGCTGGCCGCGCACCGGCACGGTCGGCACGAAGTAGAGCGTCATCTTGCGCTTCGTCTCGTAGACGGCGAAGAGGGATGGCGCCCGGCACGACGGGCATTCGTGGATGTAGAAGCCGCGTTGCTCGATGTAGTCGCGGGCGCCGATGAGGGGAAAGACCACGGGTGGGAGCGACCTCGTCTCTGAATAATCGATCGCGCACCGGCTGTGCCTGCGCGGGGCGGAAAGGCCGGGCTCACCCCTGAGCGTACCACTCCCGGCACCGTGGCGATGGCCGCGCGACCCGGCCGACATGGCAGGCGGGGGCATCGATTGCCGATCCGCCGGAAATGCGTAGTTCTCCCCATAGGCCCCCATCCGGCGAATCCCTACGATCGCCCTACGACCACGACGCAGGGAACCCGGCGGCCCGCATCCGGAACGGGCGCCCAGGACCAATCCCCGCGCACCGGGCGGCGACCCGACGCAAGCACACGACGGAAGGTGGGCGCAGATGGCGACCAAGGTGACAGCGCAACCCCGGAAAGTCCTGATCGACACGCAGCACGGGGCAACGAGCGGCGTCTCGAACATCACCTACGAGAAGGACCCGGACGAGGAACTCTGGCTCGCGTATCCGGGCGATCCCTGGGACCGGCCGAACCTCTTCCAGATGATCGGCACCGCCGATGCGGACGAGCGCGGCCGGTTCAATGTCTCCGTGAAACCGGGTGAACTCTTCCAGGCGGGGATCTTCCGGAAGGACTGGGGGCCGCTGAGTGCCGAGCCGGATCTCATCGCCCGGGTGCCGGTGGTTGGGATGGAGCTGGACCCGGTGCCCGACGCCATCATCACGTCGATGACGGAGGAGCACGGCGGGACATTCGTGAACGTGTCGCTGGATACCGCCGTGCCGACGCGCCTCCTGCTCGCGGCGGTCTCACGGCAGGAACCGGTCGAGAACGACGCCCACGTCCTGACGATGACGAAGGTGGAAGGCACCTACGAGCGCAACGACATCAGTCCCCAACCGCTCACGCTGGAGGAACCGTTCCAGGATTCCCACATGTTCCAGCTCAAGGGGCTGATCCCGGGCCGGGACTACTATGCGGGCGTCATCGTGCTGGACGGCAGCGGGCGCTGGGACCAGCGATACATCGCGTTCACGCTGATGCAGCGCAAGCTGACCGTGAAGATCGACAACCTGCACGTCAACGACGACGGGGATGGCGAGACCGTGGGGGAGGCGCAGTTCTGGATTCGCGTCCAGTACCCGTCCGATGCGGATGGCAACCATATCCTCCAGGATTTCTACCGCCCGACCTCGAATATCAACTCGGGCGACAACTATCCGCTCGGATTCGTTCATCTCGGCGCGCCGCAGGTAGCGGGGGATGACGAGACGGGGTTCTGGGTCCACACCTGGGGTTCGGAGGACGACGGCTGGAAGGGCGACGAACATGCAGCATCGTCCGCACACCTCAACATGATCGAGTTCCCGGTGGGATGGGACGAGCAGGTCGAGGAGGAATGGTGGTCGACCGATGCCGCGCCGAGCGAGGGCGACACCTTCTCCTACTACATCCAGGGCGCGTGGTGGGTCCAATACGAGCAGGTCTGACCGCGACGCCGGCCAATGACCCTGGATGAGCGCCTACACTGGCGGGGAATGTGCGGACCGGGACGCATCCGGTTCCCGGTCCGCGAACCCGGCAGTGGAGGACTCTCTCGATGGCGACGAAAACGACACCCACCCCGCGCTCGATCACCCCGGCGTTCGTCCGGAACTGGCTGAAGACCCTCAATCCGGCGTCCCTGGCGGAACTCGTGCCCGACCCGAAGGCGGGCGCGGTCTTCTCGGCGGACATGATCAACGGCTTCCTGCGGGAAGGCCCGCTCTCGTCGGAGCGGGTGGACACGATCACCAGCCCGGTGGTGGACCTCTTCGAGGCCGCTCACGCCCACGGCATCCGCCATTTCGTGCTCCTGCAGGACGCGCACGGTGAGGAATCGCCGGAGTTCCGGGCCTATCCTCCCCACGCCGTGAAGGGAACGAGCGAGGCGCGGACGATCCCGGAGCTGGAGGGACTCTCCTTCGCGGACGAGCTGACGCTGATCGAGAAGTTCTCGCTGAACCCGGCGATCGAGAGCCGGTTCGACACCTGGCTGGACCAGCATCCGGAGGTGACGCGGGCGATCGTGGTGGGGAACTGCACGGACCTCTGCGTCTACCAGCTGGCGATGCACCTGCGGATGCGCGCGAATGCGAAGCACCTGCACACCTTCGACGTGATCGTGCCGGCGAACGCCGTGGAGACGTTCGACATTCCGGTGGCGGCATCGCAGGGGCCGGGGATCGCGCATCCCGGCGATTTCTTCCACGAGGTCTTCCTCTATCACATGGCGAGCAACGGCATCCGGATCGTGGCGTCGCTGGGCTGACCCCGATCGTCGTCGACGCGGGGTCGACATGGCTGCCGCGCCTGCGGGATGATTCCGGGCGACGACCGATCGATGACGGGAGACGCGCGGGGGACGAAACGCGATGGCAGACCGGGTGGTGCGCAGCGGCCTGATCAACGAGCGGCGGGAGCGGCGGCACATCGCCGAGCCGACGATCACCCCGATCCCGACCTCGCTCTATACCGATCTCTACCACGTCGATTCGGCCTACGTGGCCTGGAAGACGGGGCAGACCGGCCAGGCGACCTTCGACCTCTACACGCGGCGCAACCCGTTCGGCGGCGGCTTCATGCTGGCGGCGGGACTGGGGCCGGCGATCGACTACCTGCGGGCCTTCAAGTACACGTGGGAGGACCGCGAGTACCTCGAACGCATCAAGGGCTACGAGCCGGAGTTCCTCGACTACCTCCGCGACCTCCAGTTCGACGGCGAGATCCTGGCGATCCCGGAAGGGGAGATCGCCTTCCCGAACGAGCCGCTGCTGCGGATCACGGCGTCGTTCCCGGTAGCGTTGCTGATCGAATCGGGCCTGCTGCGGGCCGTGGGCATCTCCACCCTGATCGCGACGAAGGCGGCCCGGCTGGCGATCTCGGCCCAGGGACGCGGGTTGAGCGACTTCTCGTTCCGCCGCGCCCACGAGCCCTTCCTCTCGGCGCGGTCGGGGTACATCGGCGGCTGCGATGCCACCTCGTTCGTGGCCGCGGCCAAGGAATACGACATCCCCGCCTCCGGAACGATCCCCCATGCGCTGGTCCAGGCCTATCCGGACGAACTGACGGCCTTCCGCGCCGTGGCGGCGACGTTGCCGTCCTACTCGCTGCTGCTGGACACCTACGATGTGCCGCAGGGGATCGCCCACGCGATCCAGGTGGGACAGGAGTCGCAGGAGGCGAACGGGCACCGGCTCGTCTCCGTGCGGCTGGACAGTGGCGACCTCGACGCGGACAGCCGGATGGTGCGGGCGCTGCTGAACGAGGCCGGGATGCAGGACGTGAAGGTGCTGGTCAGCGGCGACATGGACGAGTACACGATCCGCGACCTGGTGGAGGCCGGGGCGCCGGTGGACGGCTTCGGGGTCGGCGGCAACCTGGGCGTCGGGCTGGGCACGATCGCCAGCGGGACGGTCGGCGGCGTGATCGGCGCGGTCTACAAGCTGGCGTGGTACGGCGGGGATGCGAACGAGGCCGCCTCGGCGCGGATCAAGCTGGCGGGCGGGGGCGACAAGAGCACCTGGCCGGGGCAGAAGCTGGTCTGGCGCGTGGGTGACTTCGCGCACGACGTGATCGGGCTGGAGGACGAGGCAGCCCCGGCGGGGAGCCGCCCGCTGTTGCAGCCCATCGTGCAAAACGGCCTGCTGCTGCACGAGCCGGACGCAGTGAAGGCGATCAAGGGGAGGGCGCAGGCATCGCTGGCGGCCCTGCCGGAGCGACTGCGGGCGCTGAAGGTGGAGGCGGAGGACACGTATCCCGTGGAGATGACCCCGGCGTTGCAGGCATTGCGGAACGGCCTCATCCACGAGTTCATGGACAAGGAGCGGTAGAATCCCCAGTCGCGATTCGGCGAGTACCGCTACAGCAACGGGTGGAGAGGTCGCGATGGAACGGGTGCGGGCGCAGTGGCGCTACGACGGCGAGATCGCTCCGGCCCTGAAGGATGGCGAGGCCATCGCCTGGGAGTACGCAAGCGCCGAGACCGGCACGACAGGCCGGAGTTTCGTGCTGCTCGAGTTCGGGGTAAAGCTGACGATCCCGCCGATCTGGACCCAGCGCGGCGACCCGCTCTGGTACGTCGATCTCGCGATCGTGCGGCGCGACGGCGATCTCTACCGCATCATCGACCTGGACGTGGACCTCATCGTGCCGACCGATGGCCGTCCGTATCGGACGCTCGACCTGGACGAACTGGCGGATGCCGTCGAGGCGGGCGAGTTCCCGGCAGCGGAGGCGATGGACGGGCTCCGGCGCTGGCAGCGCTTCCTCGATGCGCATATCCACCGCTTCGGGCCACGCGACGTGGATGCAGGTTGGCGGGATTTCCCACCGGCGCTCATCGCACGCCTGGCGGACCTGCCCCCGGAGGCGTTCAACGCCACATGACGCGGCGATATCCGGAACGCTTGCCGTGAGCACGTCGGCGCACACTGCCGTCGATGCGGCATACGCGGTGGTGGTGGTTGTGGCTGTGGCTGCTGCGGGCGGTGGCCGCCTCGGGCAGTATGACGGGTCCGGTGTCGGGAACGGCCTCGCAT
>JBQCJS010000046.1:0-8976 GCA_051952485.1 Thermomicrobiales bacterium
GTGGTCTCCGCGATGTAGCCGAGCGAGCCATCCGGCAGCCAGCGCGGTTGCCCGACGGAGTCGTTCTTGCCCTCGTTGACGAGGCGGACATCGGAGAGGGTGCCGTTCGGGGTGAGATCGGCGGTCCAGAGCTGGCTGCTGTCCCACGGCATGTTCGGGTGGTCCCACGTCATCCAGGCGAGGCGGGCGCCATCGGCGCTGAGGGCGGGATAGGCGACGAAATCCGTGCCCGAGACGAGGATCTTGCCGCCGTCCTCGTTCGGACCTTCCAGCGTGAGCTGGACGAGGGTGTTCGCGGCCTCCGCCTCCGGGAAGCTGTGGTCCTCGCAGACGGCGATCACGCGGCGATTCGGCAGGTCAATGATCGGGTTGGCGTAGCGGAGGCCGCCTTCCGGGGTGATGGCGACCGGTTCGTCGCTGCCGGGATCGAGGCGGTAGAGCCGGAGGTCAACGGCGTTCGCGAAGACGACGATGCCGCCGTTCGCCGTCCAGGCGCCGCCGCCGTACTCGTGGACGCGGGAGCGGACGTTGAATGGCGCGGGGGTGAGCTCGACCGGATCGGCCGCGCCGGATCGCCGGATGAGGGTCATCCGGCCCTTCTCCTGGGCACGGGATTCCAGCCAGTAGAGGTCGTCCCCGTCCACGCCGGGTTCCATCAGGCGGACCCCGGCTTCGGCCAGCATCCGGGCGCTGATGGGGGATGCCCAACTCCCGTAGGGGGCGATCTGTCGTTGCGTGGAATCGGTCATGAGGGGTGCTCCTGGACAGGGTGTGTCGATTTTCGCTGCTGGGCATGATACGGCACATCTCCGTCCCGATTGAGGAAACGAAACGCCCCGTTCGAGAATTCGTGACAGAACCCGGCCATACTTCCAGCGGATACGTGGGAGTAGCCGGAGCTGCCGGGGCGGAGACGAACCGGGCAGCACGCAGAGGGATCCGCCGCATGGCATTGGCAATCGACGGGATCAGCAAGAACTTCGGGGATTTCCCGGCCGTGCGCGACATCTCGTTCACGGTGGAGCCGGGCCGGATCTTCGGGTTCCTCGGCACCAACGGCGCCGGGAAGACGACGACGATGCGGATGATCCTGGACATCATCCGCCCGGATACCGGGAGCATTACCTGGAACGGCACGCCGACGCGCGACGTGCCGCGGCATGACTTCGGCTACCTGCCTGAGGAACGCGGGCTCTATCCGAAGATGCCGGTGGACGACCAGCTGCTCTTCCTCGCCCAGCTCTATGGCGCGAAGAAGGAGAAGGTGCGGGCCGATCTCGACACCTGGCTGGCACGGCTGGACATCTCCCAGAACAAGCACAAGACGGTCGAGCAACTCTCCAAGGGCAACCAGCAGAAGATCCAGTTTCTCGCGGCCATCCTGCACGATCCCCAGATCCTGATCCTGGACGAGCCATTCAGTGGCCTCGACCCGGTGAACGCGCAGCAGATGAAGGACGCCTTCCTCACCATGCGCGACCAGGGGAAGACCGTGATCTTCTCCACGCACCAGCTGGACGATGCCCAGGAACTCTGCCACGACGTCTCGATCATCCATCGCGGACGGCTGGTGATCGCCGGGACGGTGGACGAGGTGCGGCGGAGCATGGGACAGCAGGTGGTGCGCCTGTCGATCGCGGGTGATCCTCGCATCGACTGGCTGGAAACCGTGCCGGAGGTCAGCGTGGCCCGGCGGCGGGAGGACTACGTCGAGCTGAACGTGCCGTCGGAGGAGGTCGCGCGGACGGTGCTGGCCGAAGCCGTGCGGCGAGACGCGCCGGTGACGCGCTTCGAGATCAGCTACCCATCGCTGAACGATGTCTTCCTCTCCAGTGTGAAGGACCTGTCGGCGGACGACCGGCCACAACCGGCCGCCGCCATCTCGGTGCCGGAACTGGTCGAGGTCCAGGGGTAGAGGGCCCGTCGAGGGCCGGATAGAGGGACAACGAGATGGATCTTCAGCGGATCTGGCTGG
The DNA here is from genome assembly GCA_051952485.1 of Thermomicrobiales bacterium. Lineage (GTDB taxonomy): Bacteria > Chloroflexota > Chloroflexia > Thermomicrobiales > UBA6265 > JASGDN01. Next base: position 1,976 of record JBQCJS010000046.1, read on the forward strand.
TGGCCAAGCGCGAATGGTCGACCCGCTTCGCACAGCGGAGCTTTCGCATCGTCACCGTCATCCAGGTGCTTGGCATCCTGATCGGGGCGTGCCTGCCCACGATCATCGCCAGGTTCTCGGGCGATTCGACTTCGGTCGACCAGGTGATCGTGGTGGACCAGAGCGATGCGAATGTCGCCGCGCGGATGGCGCCGCTCTTCACGGTGTCCGGCGACGACACGGCGAACACGGTCGATATCCAGGCGTCGAGCGATACCCCGGATGCCGCCCGCCAGCAGGTGTCGGACGGCAAGGTGGACGCCGCGCTGATCGTGACGCGCGGCCAGGATGGGACCCTCGCCTTCACCTATGAGTCGAAGCGTGGCGAGACCGACGCCCTGGCGCAGCGCATCTACGCGGCGGCGGCCTCGATCTCGATGCAGGACCGCCTGCAGCAACAGGGCGTGAGCGAGCAGGAGTTCACGACGGCCGCCGCGCCGCCCTCCTTCGCGATCCAGGCGACCGACCCCAAGGATGCCGACTCGGCGAACAGCGGGGCACGATACGCGATCGGCTTCGTCTTCGCGATCCTAATGTACATGGCGATCATCCTCTACGGGATGTGGATCGCCCAGGGCGTGGTGGAGGAAAAGAGCTCGCGGATCATGGAGATCATGATCAACGCCGCCACCCCACGCGACCTGCTGGCCGGGAAGGTGGTCGGCATTGGCCTGGCCGCCCTGACCCAGCTGGTGCCCATGATGCTGGTCGGCGGGATCGCCTTCGCCCTGCAACCGAGACTGGCCGACGCGCTGGGTGTCACGTCCTCATCGATCATGGACGTGGACTTCGGGGCGATCTCGGCGGAAGCGGTCGGGCTCTTCACGATCTACTTCCTGCTCGGATTCGTGCTCTACGCATCGCTCTATGCCTCCATCGCCTCACTGCTCAGCCGGCAGGAGGAAGTGAGCCAGGCCGTCTCCCCGCTGATGACCTTCACGATCGTCGGCTACCTCGGCGCCCTGTTCACGATCTCGTCGCCGGAGGGCCTGCCTGCCCGAATCCTCTCGATCTTCCCCTTCACCTCGCCGTTCGCGATGGTGCCGCGCTCGATCGTGGGCGATGTCCCGGCGTGGGAGCTGATCCTGAGCCTCGTCCTGCTGGCGGCCACCGCGATCGCGGGGGTGCTCTTCGCCAGCCGCGTCTACCGCGTCGGCGTGCTGATGTACGGGCAGAAGCCGAGCTGGAGGAACGTCCTCCGGGCCGGGACGATCCGCGCCGCCCGGTAGGTTGGGCCACACGATCCGTCGCAGGAAGGCTCCCGGCAGCATGCCGGGAGCCTTCGTGCATGGGGACCATGGACGGACGGAGCGGGGTTCGGCAGAATGGGGACGAGATCCCCGCGGGCGGGACGAGCGATCGTTCCGCCGACGCACCAATGGAGGGTGCATGCTCCGCGAGCGTCTTTGCCCCCGCGCCTGAGGCGTGCGGGGGGACCACACCAGTCATGGCGTGCATGCTTTCCGGACGCCACGGGCGCGGTCGCGAACCCGCTCGTGGTGTTGTCGTGTCCGATGCCGGGCGCGGCAACCGCATGAAGGGGTTCGCGACGAATCGACCTCCCGTGATCCGGCGCGATGGCGCTTGCCTCTCGCCGGCCCCGGCTGGCCCGACATGGCCAGCGGAGCGATTCGCCCATGCACCGCCTCCTGCGATTCCTCGGACCATCCCGGTCCTTCCGGTCCCTCCTACTCGCGGCCCTGAGCGACGATCTCGCCAAGGGCATCGCCACCTTCCTGCTGCCCCTCGTCGCGATTCGCCTCACGTCATCACCAGTCCATGTCGCGGCGGTGACGGTCTCCCTCACGCTGCCGTGGCTCGTCGTCGGGCCGGTGGCCGGGTTGATCGTCGACCGTTTCGACCGGCGCCGGTTGCTGGTCAGCGCGGAGGTGGCGCGGCTGGCCGCACTCCTGGTCCTGGGCGGGGCGTTGCTCGGGGAACGCGCCACCCTGCCGCTGCTGTATGCCGTTGCGCTCGTCGTCGGCGTCACGGAGACGGTGATCGAACCGGCGCTGATGGCGACCATCCCGCGCGTCAGTCGCCGGGGCCAGCTCGATCAGGCGAACGCGCGGGTGATCGGCGGCCGGGCGATCACCGACAACGGCGCGCAGGTCGTGTCCGGGGCGCTGGCCTCGCTCGGCCTCGGGCTGGCGGCGCTGGCCGCTGCCGCAGGATTCGCGGTGGCAGGCGAGGGGTATCGCCGGATGCGCGGTACCTTCTCCTCGCACACCATGTCCAGCCCCGATGCGGCCCGGCAGCCCGTCGGCACCCGGATGCGGGAGACCGGCCGGGCGATCGCCCGCGGGATGACGTTCATCCTCGCGACCGAGCCGCTGCGCACGATCACCCTCGCCTCCGGCATCATCAACGGGTGCTGGGCGGCGTGGTGGAGCGTGTGGATGCTCTATGCCATCGCCCCGGGACCCGTGGGGCTGACGCCGTTCGGGATGGGCGTGCTGATGACTGCCGGGGCCTTCTCCTCACTCCTGGGAGCGTCCCTCGCGCTGCCCATCCAGCGGCAGTTCGGGCGGCGCTGGGCGATCGGGATCAACATCGTCGGGAACGCGGCCCTCTTCGCGATCACGGCTGCCACGCACGAGGTGTGGCCGATCGTCATCGCCTTCCTGCTCGGCGATTTCGGGGCGCCGGGCTGGGCGGTCGCGGCGAATACGTGGCAGCAACGGCACGTGCCGGAGGACCTGCGGGGCCGCGTGGCGAGCGCCTATCGCGTGCTCGGGTTCGGGGCGAAGACGATCGGGGCGGCGTTGGGAGGGGTCGTCGCGGCTGGCCTCGGCATCACGGCGCTCTACGCGATATGCGCACTCGTGACCCTGGCGACGCTCCTGCCGTTCTTCCGGCACGTCACCGAACCCGCCCTCGGGGGAGGGGGTCTCCGTGGCTGAGGCGCCGGACGCAGAAATGACACAATCGCTCCGCAAAGCCGCCGCCGCCGGCCGGTATCCTCTGGGCGTACGATGCGGGATCGCAGGCATTCCCGGTGCTGGCCGGGACGCTGGAACGCGACGCCGCCGCAACTTGCCAATGAGGAGACCATCTGTACCATGAACCAGGCGCAACCACCACTCGTCGCCGGGGCGCCGCCCCAGGCGATCTCCGCAGTTCAGGGCGCTCGTGCGATCGCCACGCCCGCGCGGGCGGCGCAGCCGGCGGCCACCGGCGCGCTCGTGCTGGAGGCGATCGGCCTCACCAAGCGCTTCAAGAACTTCACCGCCGTCGACGATCTCAGCTTCCAGGTGCGCCAGGGCGAGGTGCTGGGCTTCCTCGGCCCGAACGGCGCCGGCAAGAGCACCACGGTCGGCATGATCCTCGGCCTGATCCACCCGGACCAGGGGACCGTCAAGATCATGGGGACCGACCTGAAGGACGATTCGTCGCTGGTGGCGGACCATATCGGCGCCATCATCGAGAACCCCGCCTTCTATCCCTACCTGAGCGGACACGACAACCTGAAGGCGCATGCGCTGGCGGTCGGCGGCGTGCCTGCTGGCCGGATCGAGGAACTGCTGAAGCTGGTGAACCTGCACGAGCGATCGGGAGACAAGTTCAAGAACTACTCCCTGGGCATGAAGCAGCGGCTGGGCATCGCCTCCACCCTGCTGACATCTCCGTCGCTGGTGATCCTGGACGAGCCGACGAACGGCCTCGACCCGGCGGGCCAGCGCGAGATCCGCGACATCATCCCGCGCCTGGCCGACGAGGGGCATTCGGTGTTGCTCGCCAGCCACATGCTGCATGAGGTGGAACAGGTGAGTGACCGCGTCGCCATCGTGCGGCGCGGCAAGCTGATCACCGAGGGCAGCGTCGACGATCTCCTGCGGCGTGGCGGCTACATCGAGGTGATCGTCCCCGGCGCCGACCAGGAGGCCGCGTTGCGGGCGATCCGGCGCGTGCCGGTGGTGGAGCAGGTGACGGTCGAGCAGGGTCGGCTGATCGTGGTGGCGCCGGACGACGCCGGCGCGGCGATCAACCGCTCGCTCTTCGAGCAGGGCATGGTGGCTGGCTCCATCACCTCCAAGCACTCCACGCTGGAAGACCTCTTCCTCGAGATGACCGAGGACAACGCCCCGGCGGACCCTGCCGCGGCGTCCGCTGCCTGACCTTCGACACCGAGCCATTCACGGAGTGACATCATGGGTACCCTGCTCCGCAGCGAGCTGTTCCGCATTCGCAAGCGTCCACAATCGTGGCTGATGCTCGTCCTGGCCGCCGTCTTCGTGGCGCTGATCTACGGCGGCATGACGGTGGGGACGTTCTTCGCCAGCACCAACAACGCGGACGACCTTCGGGAGACGATCGCGTTCGACAAGCTGCGGACCTTCGGGCTGAGCTTCAATGCCCTGTTCGGCGGCATCATGCTCGCCATCTTCGCGTCCGGCATCTTCGGCAACGAGTACAGCTGGAACACGATCCGCCCGTTGCTGGCTCGCGCCCGGAGCCGGTCGTCGCTCGTGACCGCCAAGCTGATGACGGTGCTCCTGTACACGCTGGTCTTCACGATCGCGCTGGCGCTCCTGACCGCAGGCATCTCACTGGTCGCCACGCTGGTTGCCAGCGGCAACTGGCACTTCAGCATCGACGAGCTGGGGCTGAACGCCGCCTTTGTGCTCGGACTCTTCGTGACGAACCTGCCGTATGTCGCCCTGGCGGTGCTGGTGGCGATGTGGACGAAGTCGAATGCCGCCGGTATCGGGGTGGCGATCGGCATCAGCTTCATCGAGCCGGCCATCTGGCCGCTGCTCGGCATGGCGCTGAAGGCGTTCAAGACGATGGAGAAGGGCGGCCTTTCCTGGAATACCAATGAGGTGCTCTTCAACTGGAGCAATACGCAGCAGAACTGGATCTCGGTCGGGGTGTTGCTGCTCTACACCGTCATCTTCGTGGCGCTGACCTACCGGGTCTTCCTGCGCCGGGACGTTACCTCCGGCTGAGGCGACAGGAGCGAGGACCAGGCAGTGAGGAGTGAGCGCTTCCGGCGGGTCGCATCGCAGGCGAAGCTCTCATGTCCCATTCCTGGTGTCCTCGCTCCTCCTTCCCCTTTCCTCGTTCCTCGCCCTGTGGATACAATGCGGCCCGATCCTGCCGCATCGATGCGGTCGTGCCTGCCGATTTCCACCAAGCGAGCACTTTTTCCATGCTGACCACCCTCGTTGGCCTGCCGCTCGACCAGATCGACACGCCCGCGCTGCTTGTCGACCTGCCGACGCTCGACCGCAACATCGCCCTCATGGCCGAGGCGACCGCCTCGCGCGGGGTGGGCTGGCGGCCGCACGCGAAGGCGCACAAGAGTCCGGCCATCGCACATCGCCTCCTGAACGCCGGCGCGCTGGGCGTCACCTGCGCGAAGCTCGGCGAGGCGGAGGTCTTCGCCGCCTCCGGCGTGCGCGACATCCTGATCGCGAACGAGGTGGTCGGTCCGATCAAGGCGCGACGCCTGGCGGCGCTGGCGACCTACTGCGACATCATGGTGGCGGTCGATTCGCTGGAGAACGCCCGTCAACTCGACGCCGCCGCGAGGGAGTTCGACAGTCATCCGCGCGTCGTGATCGAGCTCGATTCCGGGATGACGCGCGCCGGGGGCGCGCCGGGTGAGCCGGCGGTCGCCCTGGCGAAGGAGCTCGCGGCGATGACGGGCATCCGGTTTGCCGGGCTGATGTCGTGGGAGGGGCACACCCTGGGGGTGACGCCGCTGGCCGCGCGCCAGGAGGCGATCCGGGCGGCGGTTTCGCAGGTGACAGCCACGGCGGAGGCGATCCGGGCGGCCGGGATTCCGGTGGCGATCGTCTCGGTCGGCGGCACCGGGACCTTCCTCACGAGCCGGGAACTCGACGGCGTGACGGAGGTGCAGGCGGGGGGCGGCATCTGGGGCGACCGTTTCTACCGCGACCTTGAGGTGCCGGTGCAACCGGCGCTCTCGGTGATGGTGACGGTGACGAGCCGGCCCGCGCCGAACCGGATCGTCGTCGATGCCGGGCGCAAGACGATCGACCCTTCCAACGTCGTGCCGGAGGTGGTCGGGCTCGACGGGGTCACGTCGGTGGCGCTCTCCGCCGAGCACGGCACGATCACGCTGGACGCGCCGAACGACGCGATCCGGGTAGGAGACCGCCTGATGCTGCACGTCGGGTACAGCGACCAGGCGATCCACCTGCACGAGAACCTGATCATGGTGCGAGAGGGCCGGGTGATCGCCCTCTGGCCGACCCTCACGCGCGGGAAATTGCAGTAGGGGGCCGGGATACGTGCCTGACGCGGCAGTGGCTGGCCGGCCACGTCGTTCGCGGGAGGCGATCCCATAGGATGTGCCGAAACGGGCCGCCATGAATGCGACCCCCACGGACGGCCGGACTGGCGGGCGTTTCGGCGGCAATCATTGGGGACGTCGCTGCAGGCGAGACAGTCCCCCGCAGGGCTTGAGGCAGCGTGCCGGATCGCCAATGCCCAGCCATGGGTGTCATCTCGAGCCCATCGGCTGCGCTCAGGGGACTGTCTAGGCTAACTTGTCTTGTGCATGCCTGGTCGGGGCGCCCCGAAGGCGGCCCCCCCAAAGTGATTAGGCCGGACTGCCAACCCCATCGGTCGAACCACATCGTAGGGCGGACCCAGGGACCACGGGTTCGCCGAGATCTCAGCGCAATGCCAGGTTAGTCTGGACAATCCAACTGACCGCAGCCGATGGGCTCGGGATGCCACACATGGCTGGGCATTGGCGAGCCGGCACGCTGCCCCATGCCCCGCGGGGGACCGTCTCGCCGGAAGCGACGTTACCAATGATTGCCGCCGAAACGCCCGCCAGTCCGGCCGTCGGTGGGGGTCGCATTCATGGCGGCCCGTTTCGGCACATCCTATGGGATCGCCTCACGCGGAGGACGTGGCCGGCCAGCCACTGCCGCGTCAGGCACGTATCCCGGCCCCCTACTGCAATTTCCCGCGCGTGAGGGTCG
>JBQCJS010000047.1:0-15732 GCA_051952485.1 Thermomicrobiales bacterium
CACGCCCACCTCGGGAACGAGGTCGGCAAGACGCCCGGCGGCACGCCGGTCCGGAACGTCGCGACGCACGTCACCGGGGGCCCGGTGCTGTATGACGTCGGCCCTGGCAAGCAGATCGAATCGATCCCGCTGGATGCCCATCCGGTGCCTGGAGGCAGCGCGGAGCCGGAGGAGGGGTCTGCATGAACGCCTTCGCCGGCCGCGATCCCGGCCACCGGGACCGGATGATCGCCTCCGAACCGGCCCGCTTCCGGCTGGACCTCGTGGTCAACCCGTTCGGCCCGTCGGATGCCGTCATCGATGCGATCGCCACCATCGATTCGTCTGCCTGGCTGCTGCCCGCCGAGGACCAGGAGGCAACCCTGCGCGCCCGCCTCGGGGCGCTGGCGGGGGTACCAGCTTCGTGGGTGACGCTGGCGAACGGGATCGACGAACTGCACGCGATGATCGCCGCCTGGCGCGGCGCGGCAGGACCGCTGCTGCTCTTCCCGCCGACCGACCCCGGCCTGACGCGATGGCTGGAAGGTCACGCCGAGCAAGTCGAGACGATTCCCCGTTCGGCACGGTTCGCGATTCCGGTCGAGGCGAATGGCAAGACCCTTCCGCGCGGCGCGACGGCGATCGTGATGTCGCCGAACGATCCCACCGGCACGATCCTCTCCGGGCATGAGGCGGTGCGCCTCAGCCGCCAGTGCGCCTTTCTCGTCGTGGACGAGCGGCATGGCGGCTACAGTCCCCGGAGCGCGATTCCGTTGGCGCGGGAGTTCGAGAACGTGATTGTCCTGCAGACGTTCGAGACGTGGGCGAGCCTGCCGGCGTTGCCGCTCGCCTGGGCGATCTCACCGCCGGCGATCGCGCGGGAACTCGCCCAGTTCATGCGCCCGACCGGCATCGCCCGCCTGCCGGTCGTCGCGGCACTCGCGTCGCTGGACGATCACGATGCCGTCCGGGCGTCGCTCCGCCGGGTCATGTCGGAAAAGGGGCGGCTCTTCCGCCAGATGCGGAAGCTGAGCATGGTCAGCCCCCCGTATCCCTCGTGGGCGAACTTCCTGCTCCTGCGCGTGGAACGCGGCACGAGCGAGTTCTTCGTGCCGCGCCTGCGGGAGCGGGGGATCGAGGTCTTCGCCGTCGAGAACCCGGAGCTGCCGAATCACTTCCGGGTGAGCGCCGTCTCCGCCGACGCGACCAATGCCCTCAAGCAGGCGCTGATCGACATCGCCCTCGACCTGTAACGCCCTGCCACTCCGCGTCCGGGCGTCCAGGGATGATCGCCCATGCCTGGCTCCCACCATCGTTTCGGACTGCATCTAGCCCGCGATGGCGGCCTTCTGGGCGGCGAAGAGGCTGTCCAGTCCGGTGGAAGCGAGGGCGAGCATCGTCTCGAGCGTCCGGTAGTCGAACGGGTCGTGTTCGGCGGTGCCCTGGATCTCCACGAACCTGCCGCCATCGGTCATCACGATGTTGGCGTCCACGTCGGCCCTTGAATCCTCGCTGTAGTCGAGGTCGAGCACCGGCACGCCCTTCACCACCCCGACGCTGATCGCCGCGACCATCGCCGTGAGCGGATTCTGGCGGACCTTCTTCTCCTTCAGCAACCGGTCACAGGCCAGCGCGAGCGCGACGTAGCCGCCTGTGATGCTGGCGCACCGGGTGCCGCCATCCGCGCGGATCACATCGCAATCGATGACGACCTGCCGTTCGCCGAGCGCCTTCATGTCCACCACCGACCGCAGCGACCGCCCGATCAGGCGCTGGATCTCCACGGTGCGGCCGCCCTGGCGTCCCTTCGCAGCCTCCCGGTCGGTCCGCTCCTTGGTCGCGCGCGGCAGCATGGAGTATTCGGCTGTCACCCAGCCGGTGCCCTTGCCCTTCATCCAGCGGGGCACCTGCTCGTCCACGCTCGCCGTGCAGATGACGTGCGTCTCGCCGATCTTGACCAGAGCGGACCCCTCCGCGTAGGGCATCGGATTCGGCTCGATGGAAACGGGGCGCAACGCATCGGTGGCGCGGCCATAGGAGCGGCGCATCGGAACGACAATCGTCATCGGGGTACTCCTGGGAGAAACGAACGGAAGGGGCAGGAATCCGCCTATGAACCGGAACCGTCCGCCGTGTCGGCGGTCTCGGCATAGATCTCACGGATGCGCTGCATGCGCTGGATCAGCGTGCGCTCGAACCCGCGTTCGACCGGATGGTAGTAGGTCCGGCCTTCGAGGTTGTCCGGCAGGTTCTGCTGCCCGACGATGCCCTCCTCGAAGTCATGCGCGTACTTGTAGCCCTTGCCATAGCCGCTCTCCTTCATCAGCCGCGTCGGGGCGTTGCGGAGGTGGATGGGCACCGGGTCGTTGCGGGTCTGCTCGACATCGCGCCGGGCCTCGCCATACGCCCGGTAAATGGCATTCGACTTTGGGGCGAGGGCGAGGTAGACGACCAGTTCAGCCAGCGCGAGCGCGCCTTCCGGCATCCCGATGAAGTGGACGGCCTGCTGGGCGGCCATCGCCAGCTCCAGCGCCTGCGGATCGGCGAGTCCCACATCCTCCGAGGCGAAGCGCACCAGCCGCCGCACGACGTAGAGAGGATCGTCGCCGCGTTCCAGCATCCGCGCGAGCCAGTAGAGTGCGGCGTCGGCGTCGGACCCGCGCAATGTCTTGTGCAGGGCGGAGATGGCGTCGTAGTGGTCGTCACCCCCCTTGTCATAGGTCGCGGCCCGGCGCTGGGCCGCCTCCTGCACCAGCGACTCGGTGATGATCCGGTCCTCGCCCACGCCGACCGACGCGAGTTCGAGCGTGTTCAGGGCGAACCGGGCATCCCCGTTCGCCATGTTCGCGAGGAAGTCCAGGGCGTCTTCCGCGATCGTGAGGTGTTCGGCCCCCAGGCCGCGTTCCACGTCCACGAGGGCGCGCCGGACGATCGTCTGGATGTCCTCGTCGGAGAGGGCGCGGAGGGTGATGACGCGGGAACGCGAGAGCAGCGGCGCGTTGACCTCGAACGAAGGGTTCTCGGTGGTCGCCCCGATCAGGATCACCGTTCCGTCCTCGACATGGGGCAGGATCGCATCCTGCTGCGCCTTGTTGAAGCGGTGGATCTCGTCGATGAAGAGGACGGTCCGTTCCCCGCGCATTCCCAGCCGGTCCTGGGCGTCGGCAATCGCACGGCGCAGGTCCGCCACGCCGGAGGTGACCGCGCTCACGGCCTCGAAAGAGGCGCGGGTCGTGGTGGCGATGATCCGGGCAAGCGTCGTCTTGCCCGCGCCGGGCGGTCCCCACAGGATGATGCTGGAGAGCCGGTCGGCTTCGATCGCCTTCCGCAGGAGCGTATTCGCCCCGAGGACATGTTCCTGCCCGACGAGTTCATCCAGCGATCGCGGACGCATCCGGGTCGAAAGGGGAGCGCGGCTCTCCAGCTGGCGTTGGCGATTGGCCTCGAACAGGTCCATCAGCGCGCGTGCCGATCCGCGTATCCCCAGCCGGAACGTTCCCGCCTCGCAGCGTGGTCGGCCCGGGACGTCACGGGGAGCACCGCGACGGGTCGGCTACTCATCGGTTTCGAGTTCGGCCGCACGCCGCTCGAGGTCGGCGATCAGCGCCTCCAGTTGCTCGCGCGTCTCGACGCCATTCTCATCCAGGATCTCCAGCACGTCCTCCAGCTCGTCGATGCGGGAGAGCAGATCGTACATCGACTCCTTCGCGGACTGCTTCTGGGCGCGGTGCTGCGCGAGGATGGTGATCTTGGCGGGTTCGGAAGACTCGGTCATGGTCGGCAAGCGTCCTTTGGATCAGGCAAGGAACGAGAGGAGCAGGAGCGCGACGCTGGCGACCCCGGCGAATTCGATCAGGTCGCGGCCGCCCACCCGCGTGCGCTGCGCCTGCACCAGCAACAGTCCGGCCACCGCGTAGAAGACGGCAAGCAATACAGCCCCGCCGGTCCAGCCGTAGGTCGGCCACCAGTTCAGCGGCACCATCATCGTGCCCACGATCCAGCCACCGAGCGTGGCGTAGACAACCCGGCGGGAGGGATCGACATTGCCCCGTTCCAGCGTCTCCAGCACGAGGATTCCGGCAATGAGCCCGACCGCGGGCGCGGCGATCCCGGTCGAGAGCTTGTTCAGGTAGATGGCGCTGAAGGCCAGGAACGCCACGGAATGCACGACCAGCGTATGCAGGGTCGAGGCGATGCGCCCCGACTGCTCGTCCGCCTCGTCCAGGAGATCCCGCGAGAGCAGGGAACCGGCCACCCCGAGGAAGCCGATCAGCGGTCCCACGATCAGCATCACGCGGTTGTGGAAGGTGGCGATGAGCAGGATGGCGGACAGGGTCGCGACGAAAGGCACCGCCCAGGCGGTGGCCATCGAGGTCAGCGGGCGGCCCTCGCCCACGGCCTCGGCAGCGCGCGTGGCGGTGCGTTCCGCGAACTGGGCGCCGATGGCCGCGATCACGAGGACGGCCGCGGCGATGATCCAGTAGAGCGCATCGGTCTGTTCGAGAATCGGCGGATCGGCGTCCTTGCCGCTCCCGACCGAAATCACGGCAAGCAGCAGGAGACCCGCCGCCACGAGGAGACTGACGACGACGCCCTGCCCGTAGGCCGGCTGGCGGGCTTCCGCCGTGGCGATATCGAGGCCGAACACCTTATGGCGGTCGTCCTGGCTCGACTCCGGGGAGTCGTCCACTTCCGGCGGCAAGGCACGCCGGATGGCGGATTGGGGATCATCTCGCCGGAAGGACCGGCGTGGTCGTCGGGAATCGTGGCCCTGGCTCATCTGCGGGAGACGCTCCTGGCCCAGCGATCCGGATGGCTCCCGGAGCGGCTGGACGTGGTCCTGGTGGGCGAAGGGCCGTTCGAGACGGCCTGCCCGCGCGGGATCATTTCCGGGCCGAGGCCTGGACGAGACGCCAGGCAGCCTGGATGGTCTCGGCGGAGATGGCCCCCTCCCGGATGATGTGGATGGTATCACCTTCCAGCCGGATCACCGTGGAGGCCTTGCCGTTGCGCGAGATTCCGCTATCCAGGATGAGGTCGATCCGATTCCGCAGCGTCTGGCCGATCTCATCGGCCCGGGTGGCGGGCGGCTGGCCGGAGATGTTCGCGCTCGTGGTGGCGATCGCCCCCCCGACTCGCTGGGCCAGGGTCAGCGCGACGGAATGCGCCGGCACCCGCACTCCCACGGTGCCATCGGCGGCGATGACCTGTGGCGGCAGGGAGGGTTTGGCAGGCACCGCGACGGTGAGCGACCCGGGCCAGAACCGGCTGGCGAGGGAGAGCAACAGGGGGTCGACCCCGGTGGAAACCTTGGCGAGATCGCCGGAGGACGCCAGCAGGATGGGCAACGGCGCGTCCGCCTTGCGCCCCTTGATCTCGTAGATCCGGCTGAGGGTTCCCGGATAGTGGATGGACGCGCCGATCCCGTACACCGTGTCGGTGGGGTAGGCGACCACGCCGCCTCGCTGGAGCACGGCGATCGCCTGTTCGAGCGCGCGGGGTTCCTCGAGCCGGAGCAGGACCATCGGCAGCATCCTTTCGCCATCTGGCGATGTCATCGACGGGAGCGGGAGCGGGACGGGAAACGGTCAGGCGGAACCGAGGGTGGCCTTGATCTGCTCGGCCACCTGCCGGTTGACGCCGTCGACGGCGGTGAGATCCTCGATGCTGGCTTCCCGGATGGCCTTCACCGACCCGAAGTGGCGGATCAACGCCTTCTTGCGGACCGGACCAATGCCGGGCACATCGTCGAGTCCCGACCTGAATGCCGCCTTCGATCGCTTCTGGCGATGGAAGGTGATGGCGAAGCGATGAGCCTCGTCCCGCACCCGCTGGACGAGGAAGAGCGCCTGGGAATCGCGGGGCAGCAGGATCGAGTCGGAGCGGCCGGGGAGGAAGATCTCCTCGTTCTCCTTCGCCAGCCCGCAGATTGGCACCGCCATGCCGATCTCGTCAAGCGCCTCCAGGGCCGCGCCGAGCTGGCCCTTGCCCCCGTCGATGATGACGAGGTCGGGCAATGTGGTCCACTTGCCCTGCTCTTCCTCATCCATCTCGGCGGCACGCCGGTAACGGCGCCCGACGATCTCCTTCATGGAGGCGAAATCGTTGGCGCCAACCACGGTCTTGATGTTGAACCGGCGGTATTCCTTCTTCGCCGGCTTGCCATCCTCGAAGACGACCATGCTGGCCACAGGGTTCGTGCCCTGGAAGTTCGAGTTGTCATAACACTCAATACGGCGTGGCAGGCGGGGCAGGTCCAGCGCATCGGCCAGCTCCGTCATCGCCGCCGTCATCTTCATCTCGTCGGAGAGGAACTTCAGCCGTGACTGTTCGAGGTTCTCCGCCGCGCTCTTCGCGACCATCTCCACCAGCCCGCGCTTGTCCCCCCGCTGCGGGACGTGAATCGTGACGCGATGGCCGTCGCGCCGCTCCTGCAGCCAGGGAAGGATCGCTTCCAGGTCCGCCTCGGGTAGCGCGTGCTGCACGATCAGCTGGGGCGGCACGATCGCCGCTTCGTCGTAGAACTGGGTGATGAAGCTGGAGATGATCTCCACCGGCGAATCGCTGATCGCCGCCTGCATCGGGAAGAACTCGGAACCGATGATCTTCCCGTTGCGCAGGAAGCCGACCTGCACCCCGGCATCACCGCCCGCGCCCTGGGCAACGGCGACGATGTCGGCGTTGGTGTCCTGCGAGGAGACGATCTTCTGGCGCTCGAGGACGTGCGTGACGGCCTGCAGGCGATCGCGCACCTCCCCGGCCCGTTCGAAGTTCCATGCCTCGGCGGCCTGCTCCATCTCGGCCTGCAGGTCCTCGACGATCTCCTCACCGCGTCCGGAGAGGAAGAGGGCCGCGCTCTCGATCGACCGCATGTAGGTCTCGCGATCGACCGCGGAGATGCACGGCGCCGAGCACTGGTGCATGTGGTAGTAGAGGCAGAGCTCGTCGTGACCGGTGATCTTCTTGTCGCACTTGCGGTAGGGGAAGAGCCGGTTCAGGAGGTTGATGGTCTTGTAGGCCGCGCCCGCGGAGGTATAGGGGCCGAAGTAGCGGCTGCCATCCTTCACGATCTGGCGGGTGCTGACCACGCGCGGCCATTCCTCGTTGGTGATCCGGATGTAGGGATAGGTCTTGCTGTCCTTGAGCATCACGTTGTACTTGGGCCAGTACTTCTTGATGAGCTCGTTCTCGAGGATCAGCGCCTCGGTGGCCGTGTCGGTCCGGATGACCTCGAAATCGGCGATGTGGGCGACCAGCTCCCGCGTCTTGGGGTCCTTGTGCCGCTGCGACTGGAAGTAGGAGCGAACGCGATTGCGCAGGGCAATCGCCTTGCCGACATAGATCACCGTGCCCTCGGCGTCCTTCATGAGGTAGACGCCGGGAGCCTGGGCGAGGGCAGATAGTCGCTGGGAGAAGTCGGGTCGTTCGGTAGCCATCTTGGGATGAAGTATACCGGAACACCCGTTCGTCCCGACGCAAACACCCCTGCCCATCCGGCGAAACCGGGAGGGCAGGGGTGTCGTTCCGCCACGCGGGCAGCGGGCGGCGAGGCTACTGGGGCTTGTCGCCGAGCTGCTTCTTGGCGTCGGAGACCAGCTGATCCAGGTTTCGCTCCTTGGTGGAGGACTGCGCCTGGGGCTGGGTGTCGTTGCTGTCCGCCGGGACGAAGCCGCTGCCGGTGTCCTTCTTCTGATCGCCATTCGAGGAGGAATCCCCACCGAGGATCTCGTTGATGGCGTCGACGATCTTGTCGACCATGATGGTTTCCTTTCCCTGGACGCCGACCAGAAGGGTGGTGGCGCTATTTCGAGAGGAACTGCTTGGCGAGATTGACCAGGTCGTCCGCGCTGTCGATCTGGCCGATATTGGCCTGCGAGATCTGGTCGACAATGCCCTGCGGCAGGCCGGCCTTCTGCAGGATCGGCGCGAGATCGTCGACACCGATCGGGAAGTCGACGCCCTTGACCACCTCGAGGATGCCGCCCAGGCCGCCGAGTTCCTTGACGATGCCATCCAGGCCGCCAGCCTGATTGACGATGCCGCTCAGTTCCCCGGCGAGGCCCTCGAGGGACGCGCCATCGGTCGACGCCGTGGCGGAATCGACCGCGTCTTCGGCCTTCGCCGCGACCTTGTCGAGGGCATCGGACGCGTCCGACGCCGCCTTGTCAGCGGACTCGGTACCGCCCAGCACGCCGCCCACGGCTTCCTTGAGCTTGTCGAACATGACTTCCCTCCATCAGCATGAACCGCCTCTCATCCGGCGACCATCCGTATGGTCACCATGATGGCGGGCCCAATTCGGACTATGAAAGCCCGCTATGGAGATGTCAAGCTGTTTGACCTATATGTGGCCGTATTGGTCCGGACCACTTCACCTCATTGCGGAAACAGCGTGGCGAAGACATCCTCGGCCGAATCGAAATGATCGCGGCTCATCGAACGGACATGCTCGATCAGCGCTTCGGTCGCCCCGTTGGTCTGGAGATGATCGAGCAGCTCCGATTTGGAAACCGGAAACTGGACGTCCTTCACATACTGGGCGTAGCCGCCCAACGCCTCTGACTCGGGCGCCGAGCCTCCCCCGCTGATGGCATCCTTGAGTTTGTCGAACATGGTCTGGCCTTTCCGTTCGTGTCGTCATGGCGACCGGACGCACGCCATGCCATCGGACAGGGCAGGTTGCATACCATCGATGCCGCCAGTGGCCGGAACGGGCTACCAACACGGACTCAGGACGCCTGGGGCCGCTCCACCGCGACCGGATTGATGGCCGGCTCGTGTCCGGGATCAGCCGCGCTCGACGCAGCATCCCGCTGCTCCATCACGGCGCGGACCTTCGACTCGCCCGGCAGGAACCAGGCGACGGCCAGGGAGAGCGCGACCACGCCAAGCAGGCCATAGAGCGCCGTCGGGATGCTGCTCGCATCGGCCGCGGCACCAAGCAGCGGCACAGCGATGCCCCCCGAGATGAACCCGAACCCGAGGATCAGCCCGGAGGCCATCCCGGCGCTGCCCTTCATCAGTTGCTGCGCCATCAGCAGGAGCAGCGGACCGCTGGAGGACGCGAGGAAGCCGATCATCGCGCCGAAGAGGAATGCCCACGGGCCGGGGAACGTGATGAACGCCCAGACGGCAGGGATCGTCAGCGTCATCGTGACGAGGATCACCATCCTCCGCCCGTAGCGGTCGGCGAACTGGCCCACCCCCAGCGCACCGACCGCGCTGGAGAGGATCATCACCGTGGCGAGGGTGCTGTAGAACGCGGAGCTGTAACCGAGTTCGGCATACCAGGTGGGCAGGAACGATTCCACACCCACCACCGGCACCTGGCGCAGCATCATCACGGCGACCACGATTGCGACGAGCGCGACCGGAATCGCGGCGCGTCCCCCGCGCGAGGGGCGACGACGCACCGGCGCGTCCGGAAGCCGGCGCATGACGCGGAGCAGGTACGTTCCGATCAGGAGCCCGGGCACGAGCATCACCAGGGTGCCATGCAGGCCAAACGCCCAGAGGATCGTCGCGCCGATGATCGGACCGAGCGCGAAGCCGATCGTCCCGGCCGAGACATACATCGACATGGACGTGTTCGCCTGCTCCGGGGCGGCAAGCACCGAAGCCTCCATCGCGCCCATCGGATGGAAGGCGCCCGAACCCAGACCCGCGAGAAACGCGAGGGCGAGCAGCATGGTGTACGAGGGGGCGAAGCCGATGGTGGCGAAGAGCATCGCGCACCAGATCTGCGTGAAGCCGATCCAGCGGGTGCCGTACCGATCGGCGATCATGCCGAAGATCGGCTGCGACAGGGACGATGCCGCCGTGTAGGCGAGGGCGACGAGTCCGACATCAGCCAGGGAGAGGCCGTAGGCCGAGCGGAGCGCGGGATACATCACGGGGAAGGTGCCGCTGTACATGTCGACCGCGAAATGGCCGCTCGCCATCGTCACCAGCGGCCGGTTCGCGAGGACGGAACGGAACGAACGGGCGGCGGACACGCGAACTCCCCTTGTGCAGGCCTGATGAAGCGGTTGGGCAGCGCGACCATCCGTCGCGCCAGGATGCAGGCATTCTACGTCCGGGACTGCCGGCGCGGTATGGTACCCCGCTCTCGCTCCTGACGACGCGGCAGCATCGCTGCGTCCGCCTCGCCACGGGCAGGCGAGTTCGCGGACCGCTTCGCGCGGTCCGCGACCCTGCGTCCGTGCGCGCTCCCGCTTCGGGATGCAAGCATGAAGCAACCATAATCCCGTATACTTCACAAGTTTGGACGCTCTCGTTGCGGCGCACGGCTGCGACGGGCATCTCGTTCCCGAGGAGATACCCCCGACATGGCCCAGCCGACCCAGTCTCCGGCTACCCTGACCAACGAAGAAATCACGCACCTGCTGACGCTGCTCCGGAACTCCGCGGCTCCGCTCTCCACCCAGCAACTCGTCGAAGCCCTGAAGAGCCGCGCCGATCGCGCCTGAGTGGCGGCCACGGCGATCGCCGGTTTCCACCGAAGCCGGGGCCGCACCGAGCACCCACCGTTCCGACAGTCCCAACCACAATCACCTCCCCGTCCACGATCGCAAGGAGTACCCAAGGCATGGCGGCAGACCAGGAAAAGCTGAGCATCGAGTTCGCGGGCTCGGAGCGGGCACAGACGCTTGCGGAGCAGGCGTTCAACGTGCTGCGCGCGCGCGGCATGTTCATGTCGAACAACGCGCCGATTCGCGTCACCCTGGATTCCGTCCGGGAGTTCCTGGGAAGCCAGGCGAGCGCGAGCGCCGATGAAGTCGACGAGGCGCTGGCCGCCAATGCCGCCATCTTCGCGATCGAGTCCGGTGACGACGATGTGGCCTACGTGGTGACCACGCGGGAGGGCCGGTCCCCGGCGGCCGGTTCCGCGCCGAACATCCACACGTTCGCCTCCCGCTTCCATACCCCGCTGCCGAAGCCCGCCGTCCCGGCGACGCCCAAGCGGGAGCGTGCGAAGGTCGATCCGTCCTGGGCCAATTTCTCGCTCTCCGACTATGCCGACCTCCTGGATGAGGAGGAGGACGAGGTCGAGGCGACGCCCGCGCCGACGATCGGCGCCGAGGACATCGAACTGATCCTGGAGCCGCTGAACGCACTCGCCGCCGCCCCGGCCCAGCCAGCGCCGACCGAGGAAGCACCCGCCACGGCGCCGGCGGTGGAGGAACCGGCCCCGGAGCCGGCGCCCGCCCCGGCAACCGCGACCTCCGCCGTCGCGGGCCTGGCCGATGCCGCCATCGCGGACGCTATACGCGCCGTGCTTCCGAACGATGTGCACGTCGCCCACTTCGGGGACCAGTGGATGGCCGAGGACCGGGTGCCGCGCCTGAGCCGTGGTGACCTCCGCCGGATCAAGGAGTACATCGAGGAGCAGGAACAGCCGCTCACCGACGCCGTCCTGGTGCAGGATGTCCTGAGCGTTCGTCCGAACTCGGCCGAGTTCGAGTTGATGAAGTTCGCCCTCAACTTCCGCCTCTCGCGGGAGCATCGCGACTTCGAGTTCGTGGGCACCTCCGACCAGCGGTTCTGGAGCACCTCCAACCTGCCGCCGATCGGCACCGCGCGCCGGAAGCCGAACGAGATCGGCACCGACTACCGCTACCTCGTGGAGGAAATCGCGGAGCAGGAAGTCGCCCCCCGCTCGGTGAGCTCGATCGATCACATCGTCACCTTTTACGAGTACACGCTCGGCCTGCTGCCGTACGACGCCGACATGCAGCGGTTGCTGCCTGCCCCGTTGATCGAGGACCAGAAGACGGCCGTCCTGACCTTCGAGATCCCGCAGCTCTACACCACCTATCTCGCCGAGTTGCGCTACCCGACGCCGAACCGCGGCGGATTCCTGCTCGGCCTGGACGATCTCTATTCCGAGAGCCTGGTTCCGGGGTCGATCATCGCCATCAGCGCCACCGAGAACGATGGGCACTACAAGGTCGAGTTCATCGCCAGCAAGGACCGCAGCGAACGCCTGCTGGAGCTGGACGATCGCCGCGCCGTCCGCTACACCTTCCGCCCGACGACCTTCGCGAGCGAAGTGGACGACGACTGGCTGCTCACCGAGGAGCGCTTCCCGGCGCTCGGGTCGGAGAAGCCGCTGGAGGAGCGCGTCCGGCGCCGCCCGGAGGCGGTGGTCGAAGCGACCTTCGCCCGCATCGGCGTGGATGACGGCAACGGGGGCAAGATGACCACCTTCGCCGAACTCCTGACGGCCGTGAATGTCGAGCGCCCCTTCTCCCGCGAGCTCCTGGCCTCCGTGCTGGAGAGCGACGCGCATGTGACCGCCGACGGAGATACCTACACCTATGCCGCAGGCGCCTGACGACACCAGCCCGGACCAGCAGCCGCAACCACTCCACCTCTTCACGGTGGACGGCGAGGCCCCTGAGGACGACGTCGACGACGACCAGGAACTGGAGCTGGAGGGAGACCCGGATGCGCTACCGCGCCCGGGTCTTCCCGACGTGATCGCCCACCTGGAAGACGGGGGGACGACTCCCAGCATGCTGGTCGGTCTCTCCGACCTCGGACGTGCCCAGGTTGCCGACCTGCGTCCCGTCTGGGCCGCGCTCGACGACGACCACAAGGAACGGGTCCTGCTCGAACTGATCGATCTCGCCGAGGACCGCTACGACATGTACTTCGGGCGCGTCTTCCGGCTGGCCGCGACCGATCCCTCGGCGACGATCCGCCAGCGCGCGCTCGGCGGGCTCTGGGACGACGAGGGAAGCGATCTTCCCGATCTGCTGCTCGCCACCCTGGAGTCCGACCCGGCCGACGATGTCCGCATCCAGGCCGCGCAGAATCTCGCGCCCATCGCGACCCGCGCGGTCCTGGGCGAACTCGACCCATCGTTCGCCGACCGGCTCCGTGTCGCCCTTTTCGCGATCCTGGACGAACCCGCCGAGCCGCTCGCGCTCCGGCGGCGTGCGCTGGAAGCCGTGGCCGCCTTCGGCAGCAGCGCCACCCTGGACCGGCACCTGCTCGCCATGTACGAGGACGACGACAGCGGCCTGCGGTCGAGTGCCGTCTTCGCGATGGGCCAGACGCTCGATCCGCGCTGGTACGGCACGGTGCTGGACGAACTCGCCAGCGACGACGCCGAGGTGCGATACGAGGCGGCCCGTGCTGCCGGCCACTACGGTGACCCGGGTGGGTTGCCCGCCCTCGCCGATCTCGCCACCGACGAGGACGACGAAGTCCGCCAGGCCGCGATCGCCGCAATCGGCGAGATCGGGGGGCGTCCCGCCATGCGGATGCTCCAGCGCCTGGCGGAGCAGGCCGGCACCGACGCCGACCTCGATGCGATCCAGGATGCGCTGGCCGAGGCATCGGTCGATGCCGATCCGCTGCTGCTGGACGACGAGGACGAGCAGGACGACGACTCCGGCGACGCCTTCGACGACGATCGCTGGTAACCCACGCTCCAACCCCACGACCTTCCTGACGTGCTCGCGTTGGGAGCCTATGCCCAAGGAGGCCCCGATAGTCACGCCGCCACCGCCCACCACGTCCATCGCATCCCCCACCGCCGAACCGGGTTCCACGGACGCGGACACCTGGAATGCCGCCGTCGAGGCCGCGAACGGCCACCTGCTCCAGAGCTGGGAGTGGGGCAGGTTCAAGACCGACTTCGGCTGGGACGCCGAACGGATCGAGGTCGAAGCGAACGGCGGCCACGTCCTGGCGCAGGTGCTCTACCGCGGTCGGGCCGGCATCTCGATGGGCTACATCCCGCGCGGACCGGTGATTTCCGGCGACGCGACGGCAGTCTGGCCCGCCTTCCTCGCTGAGCTGGACGCCGTGGCCCGTCGCCGGCGCGCCGTGGTGACCGTGATCGAACCGGACCGGCCGCTGGGCCTGACCGGCACGTTCCGGCAAGCCGGTGTCGTCGCTGGCCCGAAGCACATCCAGCCGGGCCGCACCGTACTCGTGCCGCTGCACGAGTCGGCTGAGGCCCAGCTGAAGCAGATGCACCAGAAGACGCGCTACAACGTCCGCCTCGCCGACAAGCGCGGCGTCGAAATCGAGCGGGCAGCGTTCACGCCGGAGGCGATGGACCGCTTCTACGCATTGATGGAAGACACTGCCACCCGTAACGAATTCAGCGTCCACTCGCGCGCCTACTACGATGGCTTCCTGAAGACGTTCGGGGATCGCGCCTGCCTCCTCTTCGCGCACTACGAGGGACAGGACGCCGCGACGATCATCGCCGCCCGCTTCGGAACCCAGGCGATCTACATGTACGGGGCGTCCTCCACCGTGCATCGGGCCCACGGCGCCGCCTTCCGCCTCCAGTTCGAGGCGATGCGCTGGGCGCGGGAACACGGATGCACGGTCTACGATCTCTGGGGCATCCCGGAGCAGGACCCCGAATCGATGGAAAGCGAGGAAGGCGAGGGCAAGGCCGCCGGGACGAAGGGCGACGACTGGCGCGGGCTCTATCGCTTCAAGACCGGGTTTGGCGGTGACATCGTTTCCTACCCGCCGACGCTGGAACGCCGCCACGTGCCGCTGGTGCCCGGCATCATGCGCCGGCTGAACCTGATCCGGGGCTGATCGTCATGACCGGTGCATCTTTCTCGTTCAGGCCGCGCCCCATGCGGTTCCGCGACCTCCTGGCTGACCTCGACACCGTCGAGATCGTCGGCGCCGGTGATCCGGAGATCCTCCTCGTCGAATACGACTCGCGCCTGATGATGCCCGGGGCACTGTTCGTGGCCCTCAGAGGCAGTGACTTCGATGGGCATGCCTTCGCCGATCGCGCCGTCGCAGCGGGGGCCGTTGCCATCCTCGCCGAGGAACCATTGCCGATCAATGTGCCTCAGGCGATCGTGCCGGACAGCCGGGCGGCGCTGGCGACGGTCGCGGCGCGGTTCTACGGCTATCCGAGCCACGCCCTGAAGGTAGTCGGCATCACCGGCACCGATGGCAAGACCACCACCAGCTACATCCTCGAACACATTCTGCAGCACGCCGGAGTGGTGACGGGTGTGATCGGCACCGTCGGCGTCCGCATCGGCCGCGACGTTTCCTACGACAACGGCCACCAGACGACGCCGGAATCGAATCGGGTGCAGCGGTTCCTGCGCGAGATGGTCGAGCACGGAGTGGAAGTCGCCATCGTCGAGTCGACCTCGCATGGGCTCGCGATGCACCGCCTCGACGGGGTGCGATACGGCTACGCGGGCGTCACGAACATCACGCGCGAGCATCTCGAATACCACGGCACGATCGAGCGGTATCGGGCCGCGAAGGCGATCCTGATCGAACGCACCGTCGCGAACGGTGGCGTTGTCGTCCTCAACGCCGATGACGAAGGCGCCCGCTCGATGCTCGCCTGGACGGGGGATCGCCCGGTCACGTGGTTCTCGATGAATCCGGACGCAGATGCTCACGTCGTCGCGCACGACGTCTCACCAAGGCAGACATCGATTGATTTCCGCCTGGCATTTCCCGACGGCGATGCCACCGTGAATCTCCCCATGATCGGGGAATTCAACGTCGCGAATGCACTCCTCGCCGCAGCGCTTGCCAGGTCGCTCGGGTTGGACGCCGACACCATCGCGGAGGCCCTGGGCAAGCCCCTGGCCGTTCCCGGCCGCCTCCATCAGATCGATCGAGGCCAGCCATTCGCTGTTGTCGTGGACTACGCGCACACGCCGGAATCGCTCAGGAAGATCCTGCTCATGCTCCGCGAGCGGTATCCGGATACCCGGGTGATCGTGGTGACGGGCA
>JBQCJS010000048.1:0-2816 GCA_051952485.1 Thermomicrobiales bacterium
CGGACGTCGCCCCATCTCCTGGGGTGGCCGGGCTTACCTCAACCGGCCTGCACTTTCTGGCTGGACGCAAGGGTACCACGGAGTCGCGGCGCGAACCCCGCGTCCCGCATAATGCACGGAGGAGGGCCGCAGGCCCATCGTTCCAGCGAGAGATGACGAGCATGGGCAAGACGCAGGCGGATGTGATCGTGATCGGCGGCGGGACGATGGGCACCGCCACCGGTTGGGCGCTGGCGAGGGCCGGGCACTCGGTGATCGTTATCGAGCAATTCGAGCACGTCCATTCCTTCGGCAGTCACGGGGGCAAGACGCGCATCTTCCGCCACAACTATGCCGAGGGCGAACAGTACGTGCCGTGGACCTTGGAGTCCGACCTGCTCTGGTCCGAACTCCAGGAGCGCCACCCCGGCGAGGCGTTCATGCACCGCTGCGGTGGCCTCGACATCTCCACGCCGGACGGGACGCGGGCACAAGAGGCGATGCACAGCGCCCAGCGGTATGACCTCGACTATGAATACCTCTCGGGCGACGAGATCAACGCCCGCTATCCCGCCTGGAACCTCCCGCCCGAATGGACGGGGTGTCTCGATCCCACGGCGGGCTTCCTGGTCGTGCCGCCCGCCCTGAAGGCGCTGGCCCGCGAGATGACGGCCGCCGGTGGCGACCTGCGCGCGGGCGAGAAGGTGCTCACCTGGAGCGAGGATGCGGACGGCGTCCACGTCGCGACAGACCGGGACACCTACACGGCGGACCGCCTCGTCATCGCTGGCGGCGCCTGGAATGGCAAGCTGATGGGCGACCTCGGCCTGCCGCTGGAGGTGCGGCGGAAGCCGGTCTTCTGGTTCGAACCGCAGGACCCGTCGCTGTACGGGCCGGAGCGCTTCCCCGTCTTCGTGGTCGATCTTGGCTCGGACGAGTTCTATGGCTTGCCAGTCTGGGGCGATCCGGGGCTGAAGTGCGGAATCCACTCAGGTGGCAACGTCGTCAACCCGGATGCGATCGACCGCGAAGTCCGCGACGAGGACCTGCTGCCGGCCTATCGGGCGTTCCTGGCCGAACGGTTCCATGGCCTCAAGGCGACGGTGCTGGAAAGCACGGTCTGCATGTACACGATGACGCCGGACGAGCACTTCCTGATCGATCGCTATCCAGGCAAGGAGCGGGTGATCTATGCCGCCGGGTTCAGCGGGCACGGCTTCAAGTTCGCGCCGGTGGTGGGCGAGTACCTGGCGTCCCTCGTGACGGACGAGCACGCCCAGCTGTTGCCCTGGTTCACCTACGAGCGATTCCTCGGCGCCCCGCGCTGATGCCGGGCGAACGAAGGAGCGTCCGTCCGGATCTTCCGGACGGACGCTCCTTTGTTGCGGGTCGGTGGATGGGGGTCAGGCGGGACGGCTGCTGTCGAATCCGCCGTCCTGCACGATGACATCGACATCGAGCGCGTCTTCCAGCGGTTCCGGCACATCCGGTACGCCCAGCGACGAATTGATCGCATTCTCCTGTGTGCCCGCCGGCCAGCCGCCGCCGGCGCTGGCCCACTCGTCGAGGATGCCGCGCAGTCGCCAGTCGTTCATCGGGAAGCCGGTGGATGACGTGCCGCGCTTGCTGCCGCTGTCCGGCAGGTCCGCGAGGCCATCGCGCAGATCGCGGATGAACGCCGTCATCTTCGCATCGTCGAAGTTCCTGGTGAACGGGAAGATCTCGCGGTCCCCGGTCTGCAGGAAGAGGATGACGCGGTCGACCATGAACTGATCGAAGGTGGGGGCTGGGGCTCGCTGCACCATGGTGGGCTCCGGGAGTCATGAGCGGATCCGATTCGTTCTGCTGCACGGGATTGTACCCGTTCCTGTCCGATCGGCGGAGGGAGAGGGCATGTCTCCGCGTATCCTGTAGCGAAGCAAGGACCCGGCTCCTTCCAGCATCCGGAGGAGCCTTCACCTCCCGAAGGATTCATGCCTCATGCCCGATTCCCGGACCGCTCCCCTGCCCCTCGTCACCCACACCCTGGAGAATGGACTCACCATCTTCGTTCGCCCGAACTCCGCTGCGCCGATCGCCTCGTTCTGGACCTGGTATCGCGTCGGCAGCCGGAACGAACAGCCCGGCCGCACCGGCGTCTCCCACTGGGTCGAGCACATGCAGTTCAAGGGCACGCCGTCGCTCGAGAAGGGCGCGATCTTCCGGGATGTCAGCCGGGAAGGTGGCACCCTCAACGCCATGACCTCGATGGACTGGACCGCCTACTTCGAGACGTTGCCCGCGAACCGGCTGGACCTCTCGCTGGCGATCGAATCCGACCGCATGGTGAACTCGCTCTTCGATCCGGAGGAGACGGCGAGCGAACGCACCGTCATCCTCTCGGAGCGGCTCGGGGCGGAGAATCGCCCGACTTACCTGCTCGCCGAGGAGGTGATGGGCCTCGCCTTCCAGGAGCATCCCTACGGACACATGGTCATCGGCTACGAGGGGGACCTGAAGGAGATCTCCCGCGACGACCTCTACAACCACTATCGCCGCTTCTACACCCCGGACAACGCCTTCATCACGGTCGCTGGCGATGTCGATCCCGACGACCTCATCGCCAGGATCGAACGTGCCTTCGGGTCCATCCCGGCATCGACCGCGCCGCTGCCGCACGTCGCCGGGGAGCCGCCACAGCGAGGAGAACGCCGGGTCACGGTGCGGAAGGCCTCCCCGGCGGCCTACCTGATGATGGCATATCGCATCCCGGAGGCGCGGCACTCGGATATCCCGGCGTTGATGGTCGCCGATGCGCTGCTCTCCGGCGCGAAGGCGATGGGCATGGGCGGCGGAGG
>JBQCJS010000049.1:0-2472 GCA_051952485.1 Thermomicrobiales bacterium
GCCTCCCTGCATCGCCGGCCAATGCCGGAATCCCTCGCGAAGGAGCATTCACCCCATGCCAACCGGCATCGATCACATCGTCATCGCGGTC
Source organism: Thermomicrobiales bacterium (assembly GCA_051952485.1). Lineage (GTDB taxonomy): Bacteria > Chloroflexota > Chloroflexia > Thermomicrobiales > UBA6265 > JASGDN01. Next base: position 92 of record JBQCJS010000049.1, read on the forward strand.
ACCTCGCTGGAGGACGCCATCGCCGATTACCGTCGCGCGGGCTTCACGGTCACGCCCGGCGGCGACCATGTCGGCGGCAGGACACACAATGCGCTCGTTCCCTTTGCCGATGGCGCCTACTTCGAGGTCATTGCCTTCCGCGATCCGCAGGCGGCCACCGACCACGCCTGGGCGACCCGCCTGCTCCAGGGCGAGGGCCTGATCGACTATGCCCTCCGGGCCGACGACCTTGGCGCGGAGGTCTCCGCCCTGCGCGCCCGCGGCCTCGATGCCTCCGACCCGAACGACGGCGGTCGCACGCGTCCGGATGGGCAGCGTGTGGCGTGGCAGACGATCCGCTTCCTCGGGGCATCCTCGCCCGCGCTGCCGTTCTATTGCGTGGATCGCACCGAACGCCGCCTCCGGGTGCCCGATGGTGAGGCGGCGATTCACCAGAACGGTGTGCGGGGCGTGCAGGAGATCACGGTCGTGGTGAACGACCTCGCCGCCGCCGCTCCCCAGTTCGCGGCGCTGACCGGCGATGGGGGGAGCGTCATCGAGGGGCGGGACGAACCGGTCGTCGCGGGCCGGGCCTTTGCTGTCGGCGAGTCCGGCGGCTCGATCCGCGTGCTCCAGCCGGATGCCTCGCCCTCCGACCTGCGCGACCACCTCGAACGGCGCGGTGACAGCATCTACAGCATCGGCCTGATCGCTCCCGCCGGTGGTGACGCCGCGATCCCCCTTGGCCTCGCCCATGGCGCGCGCCTGCTCCTGCCGAACGCCCACGCGCCGCAGGACATTGAGGACGAGTTCGCGGCTGCCGTCATCTCCTGACCCTCGAATCCGTCCCGCCCTGTCGCCGCACGCACCAAAGGACCGATCCAGCCATGAGTACCTTCCGCGAGTTCCTGCACCAGAAGCGTGATGCCCTGATCGAGCGCCGTGCCGCCGCTGCTGCTAATCCGGAAGGACAGGCGCCGCGCCAGCTGGCCGCGACCGTGAAGGCCGAAGGGCGGTCCGGTGTCCGCCGCATCCGCATCCGCGATCACCAGATCCTGAGCGACAGCGGGCCGGAACTGGCCGGCTACGACTTCGGGCCGGGTTCGCCGGAGATCCAGGTCGGCGTGCTCGGCTCCTGCCTGACCCACATCTTCGAGATCCAGGCCGCCGAGCGCGAGATCTGGCTGGACGCGCTGGAGGTCGAGGTCCACGCCGTCCAGGACTTCCGTTCCGGCCAGCCGGGCTTCGAGGATGTGCCCCGATGGCCGCACCAGTTCACCTACACCGTGACGATCGAATCCGATGAGCCGGAGGAGCGCATCCGGGAACTGCATCGGGCGGTGGAGGAGGTCTGCCCGATCCTGAACCTGCTGGTGAACCCGCAGACCATCACCGGATCGGTGACGCTGAATGGCAGGGCAGGCGTGTCCACCCTCACCAAGGGGCCGGCGGGTGTGGAGGTCGCTGTCGCGGCGGATTGACCTGCGGGGTTGACCCCTGGCTGCACCGGTCTCGAATGGTACAGACGGACGATCCCCCGGGCCGCCCGATGTGCGACGATCCCGATGGCAGGGCGGAGTCGGCCGGCCGTTCCGGATCGCGACGGGGATCACCATGCAAGAGGTCATCGGGAATCTGCTGCCACTCGCGATGGCGATTGCCCTGGGGCCGATCCCCATCATCGCGATCGCATTGATGCTGAAGACGCCCGAGCCGGGGAGGACGAGCGCCGGCTTCGCGGTCGGGTGGGTGGCGGGGATGGCCGTGCTCGCGGTGGTGCTGACGGCGCTCGCGGCCCAGGTGCCCGAGGGCGATGCCGAGCATCCGCGCCACTGGATCGCGGTGGTCCAGCTGGTGCTGGGATTGTTGCTGATCCTGCTGGCGGCGAAGAAGATCGCGACGCGCCCTGCCGGCGACGCCGAGGCGGAGATGCCGGCATTTCTCGGCAAGCTCGCGCAGACGCCGCCGGGGCGATCCCCGCTGGTCGGGTTCGCGGCGGCAGCGGTGAACCCGAAGCACGTCGCCTTCGTGCTCCCGATCGGGACGCTGGTGGTGGATTACGGGTTGTCCCGGGGGCAGGTGGGCACGGCGTTGGGCATCTTCACGCTCCTTGCCTCCGTGACGGTGATCGCGCCGGCCATCGCGTGGTGGATCGCGCCGGAGCGGGTCGGGCGCATCGTGGATACCGCCTTCACGTGGATGGTGCGGAACATGAACGTGGTGTCGGCGGGGGTGTTGTTGCTGATCGGCGTCAATGTGATCGGCAAGGGCATCGCGAACTTCTGAAGCGGGCTCGATGCCGTCGCGGCGGGCACCAGGAGTAGCCGTAGACGCGGGCCCTGGGGGGGCCGGCCCCCACCGGGGCCCCAAGGGCCCCGCGGACCGGGTGTCGGGGGGGCCCC
>JBQCJS010000050.1:0-2375 GCA_051952485.1 Thermomicrobiales bacterium
ATCGAGCACGGTTTCCCACTTCGGGGAATCGGTGCGATAGCTCTCCGGGGTCGTGCGCCGCCAGAGGCCGCGCGGATGGTCGGCGTCCTTCCAGAGGTTGTAGTACCAGTCGCCGTACTTGCCGACCATCGGGATGCGGTCGGTGGAATCGAGCACTTCCAGGATGCTCGCCTGGGTGCGGTCGAAATCCTCGGCCCGGCTGGCGAGCATGTCGGCGGTCTTCGCGTTATGTTCGGCGACCAATGCGAGCGGCCGCTCGCCGTAGATGTCTTCCAGCCACAGAAACTCGTCATGCGGCTGTTCGGCGACGGGGGAGGTGGTCGATTCGGGGGTTGAGGTCATGGGATAGGGTGCTCCGGGATGATCCTGCGCGCGGAGGACAGGGGGCGAATCCGACTGGCGATACGGTAGCACGCCCGCGAGGGGAGAGGTGAGAGGAGTGAAGACGTTTCTGAGACGGCGCGCCTCAGGCGTCCCGGTCCTTCTCCGTCCGCAGCGCGATCATCTCCTCCGTCAGGATCAGCGGCTGCGGCTCCGATGAGGTCCGTGCCACCGCATCGAGGTCCCACGCGCCGGATGCGTCCTTCGGCACCTTCAGGCGTTGCGCGACCGGCGGCGGCGCCTTCGCGGCGGTGGGTTGCCGTGCATACCAGTAGGCGACGCTCGCCATCTCGTTCGCGAGGTGGTTGGCGTGCCCGTGCTCGATCGTGACCTTGATCGACTCCCGGAAGCGGATCGCGTTCTCGAGGTGGAAGACGTAGCAGGTCTGGTAGCCGCCGGTCCGCGCATCCTCATGGACGACCCCGTTGCGGAGGAAGGCGTTCTCCTGCGTCTCCCACGCCTGCCCGAGGTAGTCCTCGCTGCCGGTGCCGTGGAGGTCGGGCGGCCACTTCTGGCCGTCGATCCAGATCATGTCGTCCCCCTCGCCCCACCATTCGTCCTTGAGGTTGGTGATCGAGAGGTTGCAGCCGATGTAGTGCCCTTCGCCCGACGTCTCCAGGATCACGTAGTTGTTGCGATACGCCACATCCCCGAGGTTGGCGACCTCGTTCACGGCGCTGTAGACCGGAAGATCGTGCCCCCAGCCGGGGAAGGGATTCGCCCGCCGGAACTCCGCGTGGGCGTAGCCGAGATCATCCGGCCAGGTCTCCCACCCCTCGTAGTCGATGTAGAAGTACTGGGTGTGCGGCTCGGGCGATTCGTTCACGAGCTCGATTCTCGCCCGTTTCGCGAAGGGCATCTGCCAGTAGGCATTGAGCGCGCAGCCGCGCCCGAACTGCGGGTTGTGGGCGGTCGAGGCGGTGAAGAGCGCCGACTGGAACGACTCGACCTCGCCGTGCCCGAGGCAGAAGAAGTCGCCCAGTGGGACGGCGATGCTCGGCTCCGGCGCCTCGTCCCACGTCACCAGCAGGAGACATTCGCGGTAGTGCTCGCGCTGGGTCATCCAGATGTGGGTGATGCAGCCCGGTCCGGCGATATCGGCGAGCAGGCGACGCTCGCCCGGCGCGATCGTCCAGGCGTCGGCGTTGCGCCCGGACGTGTCCCACGAGGAGACCCGTCCGGTGCGACGGTCGGAGCGGATGCGGGCGAGGTCGAGGGTATTCAAGGAGCGTCCTTTCTCGGTCAGGCCGCTCCGAACTCGTCGATGGCGTCGAGCAGGCCCTGCATGTAGCCGATGGCGTGGGCGCGTCCCCGGTGGTTCCAGGCGGTGTCGTCGTCCATGTGCGGCACATGGTCGTCGAGCAGGAAGCCGGTGAAGCCGGACCGCTTCAGCAGCAGCATGATCTCCGCCGCGTTGTAGTTGCCCTCGCCGATGAAGCACTCCTGGAAGAGCGGCACGCTGCCCTTCACGTCGCGGAAGTGGACGTAGAGGATGCGCCCGCGCGGCCCGAAGTACTCGATCATCGCGCGGACGTTCGCCGCGCCCCCCGGCATCTCGGAGCAGCAGCCGAGGCAGAGGTCGAGTCCCCACGCCTCACCGGCCCCGGTCGCCTCCGCGATCCGTTCGGCCCGCTTGAACCCCTCCACGTCCGCGAAGATGCGCGCCACCCCACCCAGCACCGGCACGGGCGGATCGTCCGGGTGGAGCGCCAGCTTGACACCCGCCTCCTTCGCCACCGGGAGCACGGCGTTCATGAAGTACTCGTAGTTCTCCCACATCGTCTCGGCGGAGATGAACGCGTCCGGATCGGTGGTGTGAACGAGGCCGCCGGCCCAGTCCGGGCGGTCCGGCATGAACTCCTTGCCACCGGTGGGCGATGCTCCCACCGCCGCCAGGTCGAACTCGCGCACCTTCACGCCACCGCGTCCCTCGGCGTCACGCGCGGTGGTCCAGACGGAGTTCGGCATGAAGTTGTAGCCGAGGACGGGGATGC
>JBQCJS010000051.1:0-13391 GCA_051952485.1 Thermomicrobiales bacterium
GATCACGATGCCGCTGCTGGCGATGCACGGCGCGGCCGACGAGCTGACGAGTCCGCGGGGAACGGAGCTGCTCTACAAGGGCGCAGGCGCGGCGGACCGGACGATCGTGCTGTGGCCGGGGATGTGCCACGAGATCCTGAACGAGCCGGGACGGGTCGAGGTCATGCGGTTCATCGTGGACTGGATCACGCCACGCCTGGCCGCGATGGCGTGATGCTTGTTGCGGGTGGCCTGCATGCAAAGGGCTGGTTGTCTGTGCTCCCATCAGCCGCCGCTGACGCGTTCACGAAGACGACACCCCCGCTTGCGCAGCCGCTGTGTCGTCATCCCGAGCAAGCGGTGCACCCGACCCTGTCCCATGACGGAAGGAGCGCCGTCGAGGGATCAGATGTCGTTTGTGATGGTTCCCTGCGGTGTTATTCCGTGCCCCGGTGCGCTGGTGGAAAGCGCGGTGATCCCTCCTCGGCTTCGCTGGATCGCGCGTGCCAACCTGACGGATGGTTCGCTTCGCTGCTCTGAACATCTCGGGTGGCGGTGGCCTGTCCGGCGGATCGTCGCAGGGGAGTCAACGCGGCCGGTGAGGTGGTTGTGAGTGCCGCCGACCATCCCATGCAATGCCTCGACTGACACGAGAGCCATCAAGCACCCCAAGGCGACCACAAGGGTCGCATCTACGGGATTGTGGGAATCGCCGATGGCGGGCATGCGCCCGACGTTCTTGAGCGCTGGCGAGTCGGTCTGACGCGCATCATGTTGATTTGGCATGACAATCCGAGCTTGCCGGCGAAAGGTCCCCAGATGCGTTACGCCGTGGCCGTGACGGCGAAGGGGTTGAAGTTCGTGTCCCGGTCGAAGACGTCCACGCCCTCCAGGCGCTTCAGCTTGTTCACCACCAGGTAGGTCACCGGGGTGAAGGCCGCCTCGTAGCCCGTCTTCAGGATCCAGTTCGTGTAGATCATCTGCCAGAGGATGCCGCCGCTCATGGTGCCTCCGAAGGCGATCAGCACGAAGAGCAGCGAGTCCAGCCCCTCCGCCACGATGGTCGAACCGATCGTGCGTGTCCACAGGTACTTGCCGTTCGTGGCCACTTTCATCCGCGCCAGCACGTACGAATTGACGAACTCGCCCACGATGTAGGCCACGCAGGAGGCGAGCAGGATGCGCGGCGTGGAGCCGAAGATGCGCTGGTAGGCCTCGCCGCCATCCCAGGAGGGATCGGCGGGCATCACCCCGGCGAGCTGGATCATCGCCACGGCCAGCAGGTTGCAGAGGAAGCCGAGCCAGATCACGCGGCGGGCGATGGCGTAGCCGTAGACCTCGGTGAGGATGTCGCCGACGATGTAGGCGATCGGGAAGGTGAGCGTGCCGGCATCGGCCACCCACGGCCCGACGTGGAGGATCTTCACGGCGAGGATGTTCGCCATGATCAGGCAGGTCACGTAGAGCGCCACGATCACCAGGAAGTAGGGTGAGCCGATCACCTGGCTGCGGACATACTGGTTCCGCGTCTCCAGGGCCTGGGCCGGATCGGGGCGTTGGGGTTGAGATGGCGAGGCAGGGGCAGGCGTGGTGGTCGTTGACATGACAGGAAAGACTCCGATCGGAGGATGGTCCAGCGCGGTGCTTGGATCATGGTAACGAGCGATCCATCTGCGGACCACATGGGCGAGGCGGGCCGCGCATCCGGGCTGGAGGCCTACCAGGCCGGGATGCGAGCCTGCACGCGCTGCGTCGCGGCGGGATTCCTGGCCGAGGCCCATCCGGTCTTCCGGGGAAACGCCGTCCAGCGCCTGATGATCGTCGGGCAGGCGCCCGGCGCTCGCGCCCACGAGCGGGGCGTGCCGTGGAGCGGACCCGGCGGCGACCTGCTGAAGGGCTGGTTGGCGCAGGCCGGGTTCCCGCCGGAGTCGTTCCTGGAGACGTGGTACCTGACGAGCCTGACGAAGTGCTTTCCCGGCCCCGCGACGAGCGGGAAGGGAGACCGCGCACCGTCCGCCGCCGAGATCCGCCTGTGCGCCGATCACCTCGCGACGGAGATCGCGTTCGTCCGGCCGGAGATCGTGGTGACGCTGGGGCGGCTGGCGGCGGTCGCGCTCATTCCGGGCGCCCGCCGCCTGACCCTTGCCGAACTGGTGGGACGCTCGTTCGCCGTCGACCTCGGATACGGCGAGGGGGAAGTCCCGGTCGTGCCGTTGCCGCATCCGTCCGGCGTCTCCCGCTGGCGGAACGATCCGGCGAACCGGGCGCTGACGGACCGGGGGCTGGCGGAGCTGGCCCGGCTGGCGGCGCACCGTGGCCTGGCTCCGGCATTGCCATGCGATTGACACGGCCACGATGCAGGTGCGTGACCGCGTGCATGCCGGTTCGCGACAATAGGGGCGATACCCATCACGCGCCGGGCCACGAGCGGTGCGTTCGATCCAGGAAAGGAAGCCACCGATGATGGACCACGATCTCGAAGGACCGCTCACCCTGGTCGAGGACATGCTGGCGGAGGCACCGGTCCAGCCGGGAACGGTCAAGCCGTCGTCCGTGCTGAAGATCGGCCCGTTCAGCGTGATCGTCTTCGCCTTCGATGCCGGGGTGGAACTGCGGGAGCATCACGCGCCGGTGCCGGTCCTGCTGCAGGTGCTGGATGGGCGGGTGCGTGTGGAGGCCGAGGGCCAGAGCGTCGATCTCGTGCCGGGCGGCCTGCTGCATATCGCGCCGGAGGTGCGGCACCGGGTGATCGCCGCCGAGCCATCGCGGTTGCAGCTGACCGTGCTGGGCACGGGACACGATCCGGTCGGGTAGCGGGCACAGCCACGGCAACGGCCATCGCTACATCGGCCCGGTCATGCCGGGTCGCGTTCCAGCACCGCGAGGTACTCGTGATGCCGCCAGAGCGGATGCGCCGAATCCGCGCCGGTGCCTTCGCCGGGCGAGAAGGGTTCGCCAGCCACCTCGAACGCGGCGGCGCGGAGTCCCGTTCCCTCCAGCAGGAGCAGGAGGTCGGCCGGGCTGTAGCAACGCAGGCTCTGGCTGATCGGCGCTTCCGGGTGATCGGCCTCCCACCAGGTATCGATGAAGCGGTTGCCGATGGGATCGAAGTCGGTCCGCTCGCGGACGCTGAAGGGGTACCCGGCCTCCGGGCGGGCGTCGCGGTACTCCTCGTCGCCCGCCCACTGTGCGCAGCGGACCGGGTTGAAGACATCCAGGAGGACGATACCCTCCGGCGCCAGCCAGCGTTCGGCCATGCGACGCAGCAGGCGGCGCTGGTCGGCGTCGCTGCCGATCCCGAAGCCGTTCCAGTACGTGACCACGTCGAATCGCATTCCTGCGTCCGGTTCGAAGGCGTAGAAATCGGCCTGGACGAAGCGGAGGTCGCCGGTGAGGGCGGTGCGGTCCAGCCGGTCCGTGAACGTGATGCGTTCGCTGAGTTCGACGCCGGTGACATGGTGCCCGGCCTGCGCCATCACGAACGGAGTCGTGCCGTAGGACGACCCGAGATCGAGGATGCGGAGTGGTTGTGGTTGTCGTGGTGGGTGTGGTCCTGGCGAGCGGTCGGTGGTGTGCCGCTCCAGGATGCGCAGGCGGTCGGTATCGCGGGCGGTGAGGGCGGATTCGGCCTGTCCCCACCAGGTGCCCGTGCGCGAGTAGAACCCCTCCACCCATTCCATGATGCTGCCTCCCGTTCGTCCGCGATCGCCGCCAGATGGGCGCATGATCACACAGGCGACCACCATTCGCGGGTCCAGGCCATCTCCCAGAAGGCGAGCTCGTAGCGGCTGGCGGTGATGAAGGCCTCTTCCACTCGGCGCAAGGCGGCATCCGGCAGGCCGGTGCAGGCAGCATCGGTGAGGTCGCGGCACCAGGCGGCCAGGGCGGCGAACTCCGGGTCGGCGTAGGTCTCGATCCAGCGGGCGTACCGCTCCTCGGCCGGCATCCCCCGCGCGGCGAGGGCGATCCCGAGTTCGCTGTAGCCCCACATGCAGGGGAGCAACGCGCCGAGCAGTTCGGCGTAATCGCCGGTGGTGGCGGTGCGGAGCAGGAAATCGGTGTAGCCCTGCGTGGTGGGGGCTTTCCGCTCGCCCTCGAGGTCGGCGGCGGTGATGCCGAAACCTTCCACGTAGCTGCGGTGGAGGTTCATCTCGCGCGTCATCGTCTCGTGGAGGAGGCCGGCGAAGCGGGTCATGCTTTCCAGGTCGGGCGCGCGGAGGACGGCGGTGGCGAAGAGGCGGCTGTAGTCGATCAGGAACAAGTAGTCCTGTCGCAGCCAGAAGCCGAAGATCTCCGGGTCGAGCGTGCCGTCGCCGATCCCGCGCACGAGCGGGTGATCGTGCTGAGCCCTCCAGATCGGATCGGCGAGGCGGCGGAGATGGGCGCTGAACGGTTCGGGCGTGGCCATGAGGCTCCTTCGGGACGGGCGTCAGGATTCGTCGGTGACGAAGCGTCGCCACGGCAGGGCGATGCGTTCCAGCAGCGAGACGAGCGCGAAGAGGCCGACTCCCATCATCGAGAGGATGACGATGGCGGCGAAGACGCGGGCGGTCTGGAACTGGGCGGCGGAGCGTTGCATCAGGTAGCCGAGGCCCTCGCTGGCGCCGACCAGCTCGCCGAAGACGGCGCCGATGACGCTGAAGGCGATGGCGATGCGGGCGCCGGTGAAGATGGACGGCAGCGAGGCGGGCGCCTTCACCAGCCGGAACTGCTGCCAGCCGGAGGCACCCATCGATTTCAGGAGCGAGAGCATCTCGCGATCGGCCACGCGGAGGCCATCGACGGTGTTGACGGCGATAGGGAAGAAGCAGACGAGCGCCGTCACCAGGACCTTCGGCAGCAGGCCGTAGCCGAACCAGATGAGCAGCAAGGGCGCCAGCGCGACCATCGGGATCGTCTGGCTGGCGATGATGAGCGGGTAGATCGCGCGTTCCAGGATGGGCGAGGCATCGATGGCGATGCCGACGAGCAGCCCGGCGACGAGCGCCAGCCCGAAGCCGAGCAGGACTTCCTTCAGCGTCACCAGCGTGTGCTTCCAGAGCAGGGCATGATCGTCGCGGAATGACCGCGCGATGGCGGAGGGCGGCGGCAGTTGCCAGGCGGGGACGTGCGTCAGCCGCACGGCGACCTCCCAGATGGCCAGCAACAGGATGAGGATGGCGAAGGGCCAGATCCAGCGGTTCAGCGCGCGTCCCAGGCTCGATGCGGTCACGCGGCACCGCCGTTCACCGGGGCGAGCAGGCCGAGGGCATCGAGCAGGGCGGCGCGGTGGGCGAGGAACGGGGCCGAGGTGACGATCTCGCGGTGCCGGGGGCGGGGCAGGGCGATCGGTTCGATATGGGCGATGCGGCCGGGGCGCGGCGTGAGGACGATGACGCGATCGGCGAGGAAGATGGCTTCGTCGACATCGTGGGTGACGAGGAGGACGGCCTGCCGCTCGCGTTCCCAGAGGTCGAGCAGCCACGATTGCAGGGCGACCCGGTTCAGGGCATCGAGCGCGCCGAAGGGCTCGTCCAGCAGCAGGAGCGGACGTTCGGTGAGGACGGTGCGCAGGAAAGCGACGCGCTGGCGCATCCCGCCGGAGAGCTGGGCCGGATAGGCACGGTCGAAGCCGGCGAGGCCGAACTCCGGGAAGCGGGCGAGCGCCATCCGGCGGGCCTCGTCGCGGCGGTGGCCGTGGACTTCCAGGGCGAGCGCGGCGTTGTCTAGGGCGGTCCGCCAGGGGAGGAGGAGATCGCGCTGGCGCATGTAGGCGGAGGTGCCGAGGCGCTCCCGCGTGGTCAGGACGGCGCCGCCAAGCGCGACCTCGCCGCCTGTCTGGGCGAAGAGGCCGGCGACGATGTCCAGCAGGGTGCTCTTGCCGGAGCCGGATGGGCCGATGAGCGCGACGAACTCGCCCTCGTCGATCGCGAAGGAGATGTCCTCCAAGGCCCGCACGGAGGCGCCACGTTCGGTGTAGGTGGAATCGATGTGGCGGAGCTGCAGCGCTGGGCGGGCGGAGCTGGCAGGTTCGATGGATGGGGCGGGGAAATCGGGGGGACGTGGGGGATTGGCCACGCAGATGCCTTCCTACGCCGGTACGACCCGGATCAGGTTCGGCGGTCAGCGACGGCAGACGGTCGCACTCTCAGCCCGGCTCGCCCGGGCTCCCGCAGCGGTCTTTCGTTGCGGGCATGGTACAGGGGTAGAAGGGGATCTGTCCTGCTTCCGGAGAGGCTGACCGCATTCGCAGCAGCACCTGTCGGGCCGCGGCCGGAGAGCCCTGATGACGTGGCCATGAAGACTGGAACTGCGTGCCGGAAACGTCCGTGCACTGACACAAAGGTGGGCTGTGGGCACTACTTCCCTTTGCGCTCCGGTGGACGTACACTGACCGAGTGGGACCCAGCTGGATTGGAGCGCATCCGGTGCGTACTTGAGGAGAGCCAATGTGGGAAAATCTCGTCTCCTGGCAAGCTTGCTGATCGCATTCGCCCTGTTGTTCAATCTCGCGGCGCCTGCCGCGTTCTCCCAGGCCGAGCCGGATGCCTCGCCGGTGGCCACGGACGAGGTGGAGGAGCCGACGGTTCCGCCCACCGAGGTGACGGAGCCGGAGGTGACCGAGGAGCCGTCGCTGGACGCAACCGAGGTCGCGACCGAGGATGACTCGTTCGAAGGGGCCGCGCTTGACACGCGCTACGCGACCCTCACTGGCTACACCTGCAATCCGAACCATTGGCGGTTCCAGATCACGAACACGACCGGGTCGCTGGTGCGCCCGGCCTTCATCACCGTGACGTGGTCGAATGGGGTCACGCTGCCGGTCTTCCTCGACACGGCGGGATCGAATCCATCCTATTACACAACGTCCGTGTACCTGACTCGCACGGTGACCCAGGCCTCCGCCTTCTTCACCGGCAACTGGAGCGGCAGTTTCGCCCTGATCGAAGGCCCGTGCCCGGCAACGCCGACCCCGACGCAGACGCAGGTGCCGACGAACACCCCGACCGAGATCCCGACCAATACGCCAACCGAGACTCCTACCAACACGCCGACCAATACCCCGACTGAGACGCCGACCGAGACACCGACCAATACCCCAACCAACACGCCGACTGAGACACCGACCAATACCCCAACGAATACGCCGACCGAGACACCGACCAATACTCCGACCGAGACGGCAACCGCCACTGCCACGGAGACGGCTACGCCGACCGAGACTGCGACGGCTACCTCGACCGAGACGGCAACCGCTACGGCGACGGCCACCTCGACCGAGACGGCAACCGCTACGGCGACAGCCACCGCCACCAACACGGCGACTGCGACCGCCACAGCAACCGCGACCGCGACCGCGACATCCTCGCCGCCGCCGACGCTTGCACCGGGTTCGATTTCCGTGGTGAAGACGGCGAGCACCGCCCAAGCGCTCGATGGCCAGGTCGTGACCTTCCAGATCGCCGTGGTGGGGAGCGGGATTCCCGCGGTGATCGTCGGTGATGCGCTGCCGGCTGGCCTCACCTATGTCCCGGGTTCCGCATCCATCGTCTGCAATGTTGGCATTTGTTCACCGCCGATTGTGGGCGGTGGGAACATCGGCTTCGTCGTGGCCGGTGTACCGGCTGGCTTTGTCGATGCGGTCCTCACGTTCCAGGCGACGGTCGATGGCGATCCTGGTGACGTGATCGTGAACAGGGCCTGCGGCGTCGCGGTCGGCTTCGATGCCGATTGTGGGCGGGCGACCGTCCAGATCGTCTCCCCGACACCGACTCCGACAGCTACCGCGACGGCAACTGCGACCGCCACCGCCACCGCGACGTCCACGCCGACCGAAACCCCGACGAATACCCCGACCGAGACGGCGACGGCCACCGCCACCGCCACCGCCACCGAAACAGCGACGGCTACTGCCACGGAGACGGCCACCGCGACGTCCACACAGGAGCCGACCGCCACGACCACGGTGACGACGGAGCCGACGGGAACCGTGACCTCCGTCCCGACCGGGACCGCGACGACGGAGCCAACGGCGACCGCGACCGCATCCGCCACATCGACCGCGCCTGCCGCGTTGGGTTCGGTCATCATCCGGGTCGAGACCTCCGATGGCAGCAACCTGCCCGAAGGCCTCCAGGCTTGCCTGGATACCACATGCCAGCCGCTCGGGGCGATCGCTTCGACGCAGCTGATGGCAGTCCTGCTGCCCAGTGGGTCCGGCGCGGTGTTCACCGATGTCCCGGCCGGGACGCACACGGCGATCCTCCGGCGTGGTGATGGCACCGAGATCGCCCGGCAGGACGTGACCGTGGTCGCTGACGAGACCAGCACCGTCACCTTCGTGCTCCGGGTGCATCCGGCCCCGACGGCCACGGCGCATCCGACCGGAACGGCGACCCCGGTGCCGGTGACGACGCTGCCGAACACAGGCCAGGGATCGGGTGGCACCACGACCCTGCCGGTGATGCTGCTCGCCGCTGCGCTGGCCCTGATGCTGGCTGGCCTGGCGACGGAGCAGCGACGAAGGATGCACGACCGTTCGTAAGGCACTGGCGCTGCCCGGTGTGATGCCGGGCAGACGCTGACATGACGAAGCCGCACCCCCGGGAGGGGGCGCGGCTTCGTCATGTCCGGAAGCGAGCGGGCCGGGGCGCTGCACCAGGGTCATACGGCATCCGGGTAATCCTTGATCGCCCACCGGGCCGTCATCAAGATGGCCCCTGCAAACGCGACGCGGTATGCCGCGGCACGATGCTCGGAACGCGCACGCATGGACCCAATCGGACCATAAACAGATCATCCGGATTCGGGATCAGCGCCGTGTAGGCTTCCATCCCGCCGGGATGGCGGGCGTCCGCCAGGACGGATCGGGCCGCCAGCTGGCGATCGCGGGGGAGAAGGGCCACTCCGCGCGCTCGATCCGGGGGATCAGCGATTCGCCGACGGCTGCGAGCAGCGCTGCCTCATCAGCTGGGAGCCGTCCGATACGCACCGCTTCGGCCAGTTCGTCCTCGTCCTTCCAGGCCCACGCTCGATCCGGCGGCACGAAAATGTCGAGAAACTGGTCCTCCGTGATCCAGCGGTCCGGGCGGACAACTGTCGGTTTCTGGAGATTGACGTACCAGCCCAGGAAGGTCCAGTCAGATCGCCAGCGCGCGCGGATCGCGTAGCGGGCGTCCCGGGGAACGATGGAGAGGACGTGCGTTCCCGTCCAGACCTGGGGAATGAGCCGCAGGGTGTCGGCTTCGATCTCTGACGGTGATAGGACGCGGGGCAAGGAGGACCCCGGCGATGGAAGGAGCCGAAGCATCGGGGTGCCGTTGGCCACGAAGCACACGAGATCGCCGCCCGTCGTATCGACCACGGTAGCCGGGAGCACGGGGCCGGTCCTCCGGCCGATCATGCCTTCCAGGACGATGGTGTCGCCCCTGCCGTGCGTGCGTGGCCCCGTCGCGGCATCGGGGTCCCGAGGAATCCGCATCCTGACAGCTGCTCCGCCTACCCGATCCATCGCCTGGATTGCCTGCCCGATCCGGTATCGGGCAGGACGGCGCTGGTAAGGCGGAGATAGCTGGCGCTGATCCACCCGTCGCGGCCACCGCAGCGGACCGGGACCCAACCACCTTGGGCCGCACCCCGGACGGGGACGGTCGCGCCCTCCGCGAGGACGGCGATGACCCCGTAGGAGGTCCCCGCGCCGCTCCGGCAGTTCACGCCGAGACCACCGGTGCCATTGACGACCGCCTGGCCGGTGGCCGCGGAAGTCGGTGATGGCGTCCGCGTGACGGTGGGCGAGGGAGTGCGGCCGGGGGTCGTGATCGTGGGAGTGGCGGAGGTGGGTGTTCGCGTGGGGGCCGGTGTCGCGGTGCCCAGCGTGGAGGATGTGCGGATGTACGTGCCAAGCACGAACCCGTTCTGGCCGGCGCATACGACGGGCTGCCAGCCGCTCTGCAGCGGCCCGCGCACGGGCACCGACTGGTTGTCCCGCAGCACCGTGATGACACCGAAGCCGGTTCCGGCACCGGTACGGCAGTTCACGCCAAGCCCGCCCGTGCCCGTGATCGTGCCGGTCGCCGGGGCCGATGTGGGTGTGATGGTCGCGCTGCCGGTTGCCACTGGGGACGGTGTGCGGGTGGGAGAAGGCTGGATGGTGGCGGAGCGAGTTGGCGTCCGGGTCGGGGTGAGGACAGGCGTCGGTGTCGGGTTGGCGCGGAGATACGTTGCGGAGATCCAGCCGTCCTGCCCGCCGCAGGTGACGGGTTGCCAGCCGTTCTGCGCGGTGCCGCGATAGCGGACGGATTCTCCCTCACGCAGGACGACGATCACGCCAGAGGTCGTTCCCGCACCGGAGCGGCAGTTCACCCCGGCGCCCCCCGTCCCGGATACCGTGCCCGTCGGCGGGACGGACGTCGGCGTGACGGTCGGACTCGGTGTCCGCGTGGGGGAAGGCGTGGATGTCGCGGTGGTGGTCGCAGTCGCTGTCGGCGGAAGTGTGCTGGTCGCCGTCGCGGTGATGGTGGCGGTGGGCGTGCTGGTTGGCGTGCTCGAGGCGGTGGCTGTGGCGGTCGGGGTTGGCGTGGCGGTCGACGTTGCGGTGGCTGTCACCGTGAAGGTGGGTGTTGGGGCGAGCCAGGTGGCGGTCAGGCAGGCGCTGGCATTCTGCGGGTTGTCCGGCGCGAAGGCCCGGAAGGAGAGGACCCCCGGCGATGGCATGCTGATGGGACCGCCCGGATAGATGGACCCAGCGCCTGCGCAATCGGTGGCGAGCCAGTAGCGGATGATGGATTCGTATGGCTGCGCGACCGGCCTGACGGAGGCGCCGACGAGCACGGTGACGGATGCGGCCCTTCCGTTGAGGGTCAGTTCGGGCGGAACGAGGACCGTGGGAACGAGCGTGGCCGTGCTGGTGGGCGTTACGGTCGGGGTTGCCGTGGTGGTAGCGGTCGGCGTGCTGGTGGGCTGCTCGGTGGGACGCTCCGTGGCGGTAGCGGTCGGTGGCGTGGTCGCGGTGCGGGTGGGAGTAATGGTCGCCGTGGCGGTCGGCGTGGGATCGACCCAGGTCACGGTCAGGCAGGCACTGCCGACAGAGGCTTCAGCGATCAGCCTGGCCCGTATCGAGCGCACGGCGGGTTCGTTGGCGGAGACATCGGTTGCGGAGGAGAAGGTGAGGCCCGGGCCGGTGCAATCGGCCGACATCCAGACCGTGACGAAGGCGTTGGCGGCCGTCTCGACGTGAACGGTTGTGCCGGTCGAGGTGAGGACCGACGTGGGTTGCCCATCGAGCAGGAGAGGGGGCGGCACAAGGGTCGCCGTCGGGTTGGTGGTGGGCGTCTGAGTGGGCTCGGATGTGACCGTGGCTGTCGCCGTAGCGGTTGCCGTGGCCGTAGCCGTCGCAGTGCTCGGGATTGTCGCAGTGGATGATGCGGTCGGAGTGCTGGATGCGGTTGCCGTGGCGGTCGACGAGGGTTCCGGACTCGGCGAAGCCGTGGCCGTGGAGGTGGCCGTTGGGGCGGCCATCGTTGCGGTAGATGTAGATGTGGATGTCGCTGTGGTGGTTGCGGTTGCGGTTGCAGTTGCGGTTGCTGTCGGCTCTGTCGTCGCGGTCGAGGTGGCGGTGTTGGTAGCGGTCGGCGTGCTGGAAGGAGCCTCCGTCGCGGTCGCGGTTGGCGAAGACGGGATGGTGATCGTGGCGGTTGGTGAGGGCGTCGGGTTCGGAGTATCGGTGGCCGTGGCAGTAGCCGTCGCCGTCGCGGGTTCCGTTGGTGTGTACGTCGCCGTTGCGGTGGCAGTGGCGGTAGCCGTCGCCGTCTCGGTCGGCGTATTCGTCGGGATCGCTGTCGGGGTACTGGTTGGCGTCTCGGTGGGCGTGAGGGTGGGTGTTTCCGTCGGGGTGGTGGTTGCGGTGGCAGTGGCTGTATCGGTGGGGCTCATGGTCGCCGTCGATGTGGCGCTCGGCTCGCTGGTGGGGCTGGGCTCGATCCAGTCGATGGTGAGGCAGGCGCTGGCGCGCTCCGGGGTGTCGATGAGGATGGCCTGATATGACTCGGTCTGCGGAGTGGGCCGGGCGATCGTGCGCGGATTACCGACATCGACGTAGTCACCCGAGCAGTCGGCAGAGGGGAATCGCAGAATGGTCGCATTGCCGCTGGCGCTCGCCACGACGGTGGCGCCCACCGGCACGGTGAGCGAGTTCGCCTGGCCGTCGAGGGTGAGAACCGGGGTGGCAGGTGGCGGTGGCTGCGTCGCGGTCGGCTCAGGGGTCGGCGTCTCCAGCCGCTGGAATACCGCGTTGTGAATCATCCCTTGTTTGCTGACGACATAGGCGTCATTGATGGGACGGTAGCCCGGCGCGTTCCAGACGTAGACGGAGAGCACGTTGTCCGGGCTCACCGCAGGGACATCAATCGTGAGGGGAGAGGTCATATCGGTATCAAAGGACTCGATGAGGACCGACGCATAGTCCTTTGAGATGTTGGTGATCTGGATTTGCGTTCCCGCCGGAATGGCGCCGCCGTCGGACGTATGGACGATCACCTGTGAGGTGAAGAGGATGGGAACAGTCGGGGGCAGCTGCGTGGGTACCTCAGTGGGCACTTCGGTCGGGGTAGTGGTCGGGAGCAGGGTTGGCTCGGTGGCGGGCGCGTCGGTTGCGGTGGGCGCTTCCGTCGGTTCGGTGACAACCCAGGTGATGGAGAGGCAGGCGCTCATGGAGCCCGGGATATCGAGGGACTCGGCCCGGAGCCAGATGGTTTCCGGACTCTGGCGGATGAAGCGGCGCGGGTTGCCGGCATCGTTCGGATCTCCGGTGCAGTCACTCAAGGTGTAGATCTGGATGGTCGCGTCGCTGCCCGTACTGCCGAGGACGGAGGTGCCCACCGGCACCGTGACGGAACTGGACTGGCCGTCCAATGTCAGCACCGGGGCTGCCGACCCAACGACCTCATCACTGGCGATCGGGGTCGCCGCCTCGGAGCCAGCCAGTGCTGGCATCAGGATCTCGGCACCCGGAAGCAGGAGCAGGGCAAACGCGAGGCGGATCAGGACGCGCGTGATCGAACCCATCCCATGTCGGCGCGCCGCACGACGGGCGGCTCTGGTGGGTGTCATCGTCGCAACACCGGAAGGCGATAGCGGCGAACCGCCAGCGGCCTGGGACTCGCCGTGATGCGAAGGACGAGCGCCGCCAGGGCCATCGCGCAGGCCGCAATTGCCAGCCAGCAGGCGGCCGGCGTGCCGGAGAAGGTGCCGGTGCCGGTCTTCGGGAGAGCCGTGACATTGACGCCCCCCGGTCGCGAACCGGTGCTGGCGCTCGTGGCGCCTGACCCGGTGGTGCGGGTCGAGCCGGCATTGCCGCCCGGCTCACCGCCCTGGCTTCCGCCGCCGTCATTGCCACCTGAGGCAGGAACGGTGTTGTCCGGATCGAAGACCACGGG
>JBQCJS010000052.1:0-4098 GCA_051952485.1 Thermomicrobiales bacterium
GGAGTTCCTGGTCGCCGTGCCGGCGCCGCCCTGCCGGGCCAGCTTGACCGGTGCTCCGACGCGCCCATCCGCGAAGCGCGCCATGTCCTGCGGCAGGATCACGTACTGGCGGCCGTTGCCATCGGTACCGAGCCAAGGGGTTATCGCGGGATCATCGGAATCGACGATGTAGTGCGTCGGGTCCTGCTGGACCAAGGTTGAGGAGAGAGCTTCTGCGACGGTGAGCCGTTGCTCCGCAAGCGGAATCCGTGTCTCCGGCGTCCCCCCTTGCCGGACGGTGGCCAGAAGATAGAGCGAGACGGCTCCCGCCTCCTGATTGTCTGCCAGTGTCACGTCGTGGCAGCCAAATGAGCCGGCCCAGGCCGTCGCGGCGTCCCGCGTGATGGCCTCGTCATCGAGCGGGCCGACGACGATGTAATCCGGCGTCGGCATCGCGGCGGGATTGGCGATCGCGGCTTCCTCCTCCGGGGAGAGCGTGCGGATGATGCAGCCGTTCGCGTCCGGTGTGCTGAGCTGGATCGCGGACGGTGAGGCTTCCGGGCTGTTGACGGGGATGAGCGCCGCAGGACCCTGGTCGACGATCGGCGGCGGCGTGTTCCGGTCGAGCGCGCGGAAGACGAGGATCGTCGCGAGGATCACCGCCGCGACCAGCACTGCCGTCGCCGCCGGGTGAGAGCCGGCCGTTCGCAGGAACGGGTGCCGTTCGGGGCGGGCGGGACGAGTGGCATGCGCATGAGCGGCGGGCGGCGGGATCGGTGCGGCGGGTGTGAGGATGGAGGCACCCATGATCTGCTCCCAGATGGCGTCCACCGGCGCTGGAGGGGCTTCGGCCTCCTCGGCGGCGGCAAATCGCGCGTGGAACCGGCTCGCCGCACCCACGAGGGACGCGTTGCCGGTGGCTGCGATCGCGGTCGACCCCTGCCCGTTCTGGCCCCATGCAGGGGGCGGGGCGGCAGGTGCCCCGGTGTGGGAGGACAACGCCCGGGCGTCGAGCCAGGCATCCAGGGCGTCAGCGCCGCGCAGGGCGGGGGCGTCGGTCCGGGATGGCTGGCCGGGGGCGTTGAGGGGAGGAAGCTGCTCGTTCATGTGCTGGTTGTCGTCCGTCATGGGGACACCTCCTCGGCGGAGGACGGGGAGGACGGGTCGGGGCGCCGGGGACTGTCCGGTAGTTGTGGTGGTGGTTGTGGTTCAAGCAGGTCGCGCAGGCGGCTGTAGGCGCGGGTCTGGGCGGCCTTCACGGCGGGCCGGGTGAGGCCGAGGGCGTCGGCGACCTCGGCGGTGGTGAGCCCGGCAAGGCGGAGTTCGACGATCTGGCGCTGGCTGTCCGGCAACTGCCCCAGCACGGCCAGGAGGCGCCCGAGTTCGTCGCGGTGAACGGCGATCTCCTCCGGGCCGAGGCCGGGGTCCGCCAGGGTATCGAGCGCGGCATCGGCCCGGTCGCCCTCGGCGGCGGGCCGGATGGGTGGCGCGTTCAGGGATTGCGTCGGACGTGTTCGTTCGCGGCGGCGGAAGTCGACGATGGCGTTATGGGCGATGGCGAAGATCCACGACCGCACCGTGGACCCCGTCGTGGCGGCGTCGGCGTTGGCATCGACCTCGGCCTCATCGCGGACGCGAAAGCGTGGCAACGCCTCCAGCGCCTTCGTGAAGATGTGGGCGGTGAGGTCGGCGGCAGCCTCCGGATCGGAGGTCTGGCGGAAGCAGTAGCGGTAGACGGGCGTGACGTAGCGCTGGTAGAGCGGCGCGAAGGCGAGCGGGTCGCGCTGGGCGGCGCGGAGCAGCGCGGCGTCGGAGGGCGGCGTTCCCCGCGACGGACTCACCGCTGCGGGCGGGGACGATGCCACCGCCGACACCCCGGCGGTGGCATCGCGGTCCTTCCGTCTGCGGCGTCTCTCGATCAGGCTCGTCGCACCCACCATCGGCTGCCCCCAGCGTGTCCCTGCGACGGTACCCGGGTATCCGCGCCGTCGCTGCCGGGACCGGCGTCGAGCCGGGGAGGCGGGCGGGACGGACGCGGAACTGGTGTCGCGTGTCAGGGTAAACGCGGGAAGGCGTCGAGGGGTATCAGTGGGAACGCCCAGCCCGTTCCCGGGCGGCTGTCAGGTCTGCGGAGTCGCTTCCGGTGAGGCGGCCGGCGATGCGACCGGCGAACCGATGACGGTCGCGAGGCGCCGATAGTTGGCGATCTGGGCATCGATGCGGGCTTCTGCCTGGCTGCAATCCCCCGGGCAGAGGCCGGTCGCACCATCGGACAGCCATTGCCCGTCGACCTTCTCGAAGATGGCGAAGGGCACCATGAGCGTGGCGATATAGCCGTCGTAGGCGGGCGCGCCTCCGGGGATCGCGAGCAGCATTGGCACGCCGATGCGTCCGTCGGCGAACGCGACGAATCGGTCCGGGAGGACGGCAAAGGTCCCCAGGTTGGGGCTGGAAATGAGGTATCGCTGGATTGCGGGATCGTTGCTGTCCACGATGTAGTCGACTGGCGTGAGGGGGGTAAGGATTCGAGACATCGGCTCGAGTTCTGCCTTCCAGCGTGCGAGGTATTCCGCCATCCAGGCGGGGCTGGTGGTCAGGTACGACCCCGCAAAGTAGCCGTCGGTATACGTGCTGCGTTGCCAGAGCAGGCTGTTGCTCCCAGGCTCGCCGTTCGGGCAGCTCAACGCGGCGACGAGGACGGCCATTGCGGCGTTCACATCGGCCGCTGGCACGGGGGTGTCGCTCGGCGTGTAGTCGGCCGAGGTCGATTCTGGCTGCGCTCGATAGGTCGCGACGATCCGGTCGGCCTCCTCCTGCGAGAGGGTGCGGGTAGTGCAGGTGACGGTCGCTGCCGGTGAGGCCACGAGCTGGAGCGTCGGCTGGTGGCCGTCGTCGCCGAAGCCGAGGCGGTCGCGGGCGATCCAGGCCGTCGCGATCCCGGCGACGACGATGGCGAGGATGGCGGCGATGGAGACGATCCGGTTCAGTGTCGCGCCGAGCCGGGTCGGCGTGCGGTGGGCGTTGCCGGGGCTGGGCACCGGGGCGTTCGTCGTGGGGTGCTGGCTGGCCATGAGGATCTCCTTCCAGGAAGGTGCCGGGAGGGTGATGGCGTCCGTCTGCGCGGCGAGCATGCGCAGGTCGCGGGCGGCAGAGGCTTCCGGCGAGGCATCCGTGTCTGCGTCCGTCTCCACTTGGGCCGTGGCATCGGACGGATGCGACGGCGGGCTCGTGAAGAGGGCGTCGAGCCAGGTGTCGAACACGTCCAGCACGTCCGGAGTGTCCGGCATATCCGGCATGCCGGGATCATGGGCAGGGTGGGGCATCGTCGGCCTCCGTTCTCGGGGAGAGTGAAGCGGTGTCGTCGAGCAGGGAGCGCAGCGTGCCGAAGGCGCGGAACTGGGCGGCCTTCACCGCGCCCGGCGTCATGCCGAGCACGGAGGCGATCTCGCCGCCGGTCAGGCCGGCCATCCGCAATTCGACGATCTGGCGCTGGCGTTCGGGCAGGCGCGTGAGGGCGTGGCGGACGCGGGCGACGGTCTCGCGGGCGAGCGCATGGTCCTCCGGGTCCGTCGTGCGATCCGTCGCGACGAGGCGTTCGCCGGCTGCCGGACCGTCGCGGGAGGCAGGTGCCTCGTCCAGCGAGCGGTGATTCCGGACGGCGTTGCGCCGGTGCGTGTCGACCACGGTGTTGTGGGCGATGGCGAAGAGCCACGAGCGGACGGTGGATGTGCCCGCCTGGCTGGGGCGGTAGGTATCCAGCCGTTGCAGGGCGCGGATGAAGACCTGGGAGGCCGCGTCGGCGGCGGCCTCCGGCTCGCCGAGGCGACGCAGGCAGTATCCCCGGACGGCGGGGGCGTATCGTTCGTAGAGCGGCGCGAAGGCGGCGGGGTCCTGCTGCGCGGCGAGGATGTCCGCACGGTCGATGGCGTCCGGCGTGTCCGGCGTGCGGTCCGGGGGATCGGACGCGGTGGGGCCGCCGTGCCGTGTGGCCCGCGCGGTCGCATCCACCTCCACCTCCACATCCACTCCCATGCCGTGCCCCTCCCGCCGTCGGGTGTGTCGTGCCGCGATCGTACCCCGCCAATCCGGTGTTGGGGATGGATACGCACGAGCGTCGAT
>JBQCJS010000053.1:0-5020 GCA_051952485.1 Thermomicrobiales bacterium
AGGTGAAGAACCCGACGATCCCCATCTTCGCGGCGCTGCCCGTGGTGGCGTAGACGTACCACGGGATCGCGATGGCGGTCAGCGCCTCCCCGAAGAGGGAGATCGCGTTCGCGACCAGCAAGGCGACGATCGGCATCCGGTTCCGGCGGGACGTGGTGGGCGGCAATGCGCCCGCTGGCGATCCGATCGCGGGAGCGGCGGGCATCGCGCTACTCCCGCTCGCCGGCGGTGTCGGAGGTGGGCGGCGCGTCCGCTGGCGCATCGATGGGGTGCCGGAAGGTGACGGAGGCGAAGGCCATCAGCGGGGCGCCGGGGTCGTCGGGCGCGGGGTCAATCCCATTCCCCCAGTACTCGCCGATGAGGGCGTTGATGCGTGTCGTGAACTCGGCGACGCGCTCCGGAGCGAGGCGGGCGCGCCGCAGTTCCCAGCTCTGCGGCTGCTCCGGCCAGCGTGCCTCGCTGGCGACGATCTCCTGGAGCAGCCCTTCGAAGACGGGACCGGTGATGGAGCTTTCCTCGTCCGGCTTGGCGCGAATGCCGTAGATGCGGGCGGTGGCGCGATAGAACTTCTCGACGTTGCCGCCCTTGATCCGCTCGGCGACGAGGACGATCAGGCCGGTATCGAGCAGGACCCGGACGTGATGGAGCACCTTCGCCTGGCTCTGGCCGAGGGCGACGGCGAGCTGCTGATTGGTGGCCTCGCGGTCCGCCAGGATGTGGAGGATGCGGTTGCGGAGGGGATCGGCGAAGGCCTTG
Source organism: Thermomicrobiales bacterium (assembly GCA_051952485.1). Taxonomy (GTDB): domain Bacteria; phylum Chloroflexota; class Chloroflexia; order Thermomicrobiales; family UBA6265; genus JASGDN01. Next base: position 757 of record JBQCJS010000053.1, read on the forward strand.
AGCTGATGAGGTTCGGAGACGATCTGGAAGGGTGCGGGCTGGAATCCCTCCAGCGGCTCCGGCTGGTGGCGGGCTGCCGGATCGAGGCCGGGGCCGGATGCGTGGGCGGTCATGACAATGCAACCTCCAACCGAATGCGACTTCGCGTTCGGTCAAGATATCACAACCACTTAGCGATTCCTAACCATGCTTGCGGGCGTGAGATCCAGCAGCCAGCCAAGCCACCAGGGTGCTCTATTGGCGCGGTCATGCTCGGAGTCGGCGTCGATCGAAAACATATTGACCGGTTCTTGGGTTTTATGGACGCTTAAGGACAATATGGGACACCTTATGGGACATATGAGACATGCTAGGAACTGGCAGAGCCATCATCATGGCTTAGGAACCACTTCGCTCCGCGTCGCTCCCCTGTCATCGCCACCATGCCGAACTCGCGAAGCAACTGGAGATTCCGCAGTACGGTCTTCGGCTCGACAGCGGTCGGAAGTGCCGCGACAACCTGAGAACTGCTGCTTGGTCCCAAGGTCTGCAAGCACGCCAGAATCTGCCGATGCAATGGCGTCAGGTCGTGGGAGACGCGCGTCGGCGGCATGTATTCACGTGAGCGGAACCGTACCGTGAACGAGTGGGGCGAGACCTCGAACTCCGGACTGACCAGCCCAACCTGGCGAGTCGACTCGATCATCTTCAGCGTCCCACGACCCCAACTCTCGATGACTCCGCGCTTGTAGAGGACATCGGCAATGACGGGATTCCACGGGCGCGACTGATGCTCGGTGAGCAGGCTTTCGACCGTCAGGCCGAAATGGAGTGTCCCGGAACTCACGATCTCGATCCGGTCATCGTAGATGGCAAGGTCGACCGCTCCGCCTCCCTCCGTATAGTCGCGATGACACAGCGCATTCGCCAGCGCCTCACGAAGCGCGTCGAGCGGATAGCCAGGCACATCCGTCCGCACGAACTGCCCCTCTTCGAGCTTTCCGGCGATCTGGATGTGTTCGAGCAGGAAATCCTGGGCCCGCTGATAGAGCGAGAAGATATTCCCGATGACCTGGCGATTGTCGGTGAACTCTGCCTTGTTCCCGCCCCGGAATCGCGCCATTCGCAGCCGGGACTGGGGGTACTTGAGCTGGAATGTGTGGCCCTTGCCGAACAGCACGGCTCCGGCATTCAGGAGGCGATCGTCGTGATCCAGGAGACCCAGTCCCCGCAGCAGGGGGATCAGTTCGCGCGTTCGGGATCGGCAAGCCGTCCCTTGGCAATGGCCGTCTCAATCGTCAGGATGATCTCGTCAGCATCGAGGGTATCGATCGAAATCGCCGCCGGATATGTCTCCCACCGGCTATGGGCATGGACCTGCTCAAGCAACCGCGCCTGATACTCGGCCTCAGTCATGAGACGCGACGATGCCCCCAGCCGAACATACGGTCGCCCGTCATACCGATACAGCCCTGTATTGCCTGGAATCGACACCACCAGAACGGTCTTCCCATCGGGCACATGATGCGTCTCTACCCGTGGCACAAACGGAGGATCGATCTTCCTGAACTCGTTATGAAGCCGATCGTGCGTCTCACTCCCCGTAGTGACCCCAGCAACTGTTCCATCATCCTTGACACCAAATATCACCACGCCACCGTCGGAACCATTCAGCATACCGACTGCGGCCTGCACGCCCCTGGCAAGCTCCGACAAGCTCTTCTTGAACTCCACCTGCTCGCTCTCGCCGCGGGCGATGATCTGGTCGAGGTTCGTTGGCATGGCATGCTCCTTCGCCCACACGCGAGGGACATCACATCAGCGAGATGAGGCAAGCTCCGGAACCAGCGTCGTGCCTTCGGTGGCCGGGGCCAGTTCGACGACCCGACCGGGCACCCCCAGCGAACGAACCTCCGCGTCCACCGCCGCGATCACCGCCGCCACGCGATCCCTCGCCACCAGCGAGAGCACGGTCGGCCCCGCCCCGCTCAGGCATGCCCCGATCGCGCCAGCGCCCCGCGCCGCATCCTTCACCGCATCGAGGTGCGTGAAGAGGCGTGCCCGGTAGGGCTCGTGCAGCCGGTCGTTCATCCCCGCGCCGATCAGCGCGGTATCGCCCGTCAGCAACCCGACCGCCAGTCCGGCGGCGGTCGCGACGTTATGCGCGGCGTCGGCATGCGGCACCTCATGCGGGAGCGCCGCGCGGGCTGCCCAGGTCGCGCCGGTCGCCTCCGGGATGAAGACGACCGCCGTGTAGGGGCGGTCCTCGCCCGACCAGAGGCGCGTCGCATGGGGGGCACCGGGGACGGCCAGGATGGCCCCGCCGTAGAGCGCCGCGCCGACGTTGTCGCCATGCCCCTCGATCCGCCAGGCGAGCTGGAAGAGGTCTTTCTGCGGCAGCCCGAGGTCGAGCAGGTGATCCGCCGCGACCAGCCCGGCCACCAGAGCCGCCGCCGACGACCCGAGTCCGCGCGCGATCGGCACCTCCGTCTCCGCGTGGAGGGAGAATCCGGGCAACGTCCTTCCATACTCGCGGGCGAGGGTCTTCATCGCCTTCACGGTCAGGTTCTGGGCGCCCTCCAGCAGCTTCGCCTCGGACCCGCTGCTCGTCACCTCGCCGGCGGGGCCATCGGTATCGATGGTGACCGTGTTCCAGAGGTCGAGCGCGAGCCCGATCGCGTCGAAGCCGGGTCCGAGATTGGCCGAGGAGGCCGGGGCCTTAACCGAAAACCGCATCGTGGGCAACCTTCTTCGAGGAAAGAGGTGAGAGGAAAGAGAAAAGAGACCAGCATGGGGCTACGCATACACGGCACGCCACATCGTTGCCGCGTGACAATGTCCCGAGTCTCGCCTGCGACGCGCTCCCGTTCACTCCTCGTTCCTCTTTTCTCGTTCCTCTTTTCTCTCGTGAATGACCTTCTTCAGCGCATCGAGTGTGGCGGGAACGGAGAAGGGGCGGTTCGCCAGCGGGTGACGAGGCTCGTCCGTGAAGTGATAGCGGGCGACAGCGTCCGTGTCCTTGAGGACGTTGCCGGTGACTACCCCGACAACGGTCGCATCCGGGGAGACTTCTCCCGCCGCGACGAGCTTGCGGATGCCAGCCAGCGACGCCGCCGAGGCCGGTTCGCAGCCAATGCCGGCGCGGTCGATCTGCGCCTTCGCGTCCATGATCTCGGCATCGGAGACCGCCGCCACGATGCCGTTCGTGATCTGGATCGTCTCCCGCGCGCGTTCGACGCTGGCGGGGTTGCCGATCTTGATCGCCGTGGCGATGGTCTCGGCCTGCACCGGCTCGTAGTGATCGAACCCCGACTGGAAGTAATGGTAGAAGGGCGCGGCGCCCTCCGCCTGCACGGTGACAACCTGCGGCAGCGTCGGGATCAAGCCGACCTGGAAGGCCTCGGTGAGGGCCTTGCCGAAGGCGGTGGTGTTGCCGAGGTTGCCACCCGGCAGGGCGATGATGTCCGGCACCTGCCAGTCGAGCTGGGCGAGCAGTTCCAGCACGATCGTCTTCTGGCCCTCCGGCCGGTAGGGGTTGACGGAGTTGGCGAGGTAGACGTTCTCCGTCTCGACCAGCTCGCGCAGGAGCTTCAGCGCGACGTCGAAATCCCCGTCGACCTGCACAACGGTTGCCCCGTAGGCGATCGTCTGGGCCAGCTTGCCGACGCTGATCTTGCCTTCCGGGATGAGCACGATCGCGGGAATGCCGGCCGTCGCCGCATAGGAGGCGAGCGAGGCGGAGGTGTTTCCGGTGCTGGCACAGGCGATGACGCTGGCCCCGGTCGCGTTCGCGTGGCTGACAGCGACGGTCATGCCGCGATCCTTGAACGAGCCGGTCGGGTTGTGGCCCTCGTGCTTGACGCCGAACCGGCCCTGCGTGAGGCCGGCGTAGGCGGAGAGGCGCTCGTCCCAGTAGAGGGGGGTGTTACCCTCCCAGCGGGAGACGATCCTGTCCTCCGGAATCGCGGGCAGGAGCGGGGCGAACCGCCAGACACCGGACCGTTCGGCGAGGGTGCCGGGAGTGCGGGGGAAGGCATCCGGGGTGAGGGTGCGATCGAGGTCGATGGTGATGCCGCCGATCACCTCACGCCGATCCGTATTCGCGCCCATATCCGTTGCCCTGCCTGCCCCGGTCGCCATGCCTGCCGAATCCTCTCCCTGAACGCGGATGCGCGTGAATCGTGCGATACGACGCGAAAAACCGGGCACGACAAGGCCCGGAATGTCCGGACGTACCCCATTCGGCAGGATACCACGGTCCACAGAGGACATCGCCCGGAAACGC